>JAZSGL010000102.1:0-1625 GCA_045532735.1 Paludibacteraceae bacterium
GTATCTTCAAGCGTATCACCACGATGTGTTTTAAGAGTGGACTGATGGCGAAAGATCCATTTTGCGATGTGCGCTTAAAGAAGGTCAAGAAGGATAGAGGCTACCTGACTCGCCACGAATTGGAGCTGATACTCAACTACAAACCAACGAAGAAGCGTTTGGAGAAGGCGCGCGATGTCTTTGTGTTTTGTTGTTTTACAGGGTTTGACTATTCGACCACAGCATCATTAACAGAACAGAACCTTGTTTTGGCTGACGACGGCTCGATGTGGATTGAAACACACCGAGTCAAGACTGGTGTTGCATCAAAGGTCAAGCTGCTCGACATACCACTTTCAATCCTGAAAAAGTACGAGCCGACCCGCATTAACGGCTATTTGCTGCCCGTGTTGAGCAACGCCAAATACAACCTCTACCTCAAAGAGATAGCCGCCACATTGGGCATCCAGAAACGCGTAACCTCGCACCTCGCTCGCCACACATTTGCGACGACAGTTACTTACGCTAACGGAGTATCCATCGAATCCATCAGTAAAATGCTAGGCCACACCAAACTCGCCACCACGCAAATCTACGCCCGCATTGTTGACCAAACGGTCAGCAACGAGATGGACAAACTCTCCGCCAAACTAAGCGGCACAAGCTTCAGCCTCAACGGTGGGGAAAATGATGCAGGAGACGCTGAGGCCTCAACGGCTTCTTATGTATCAGCATTCTCAGCCCCAAACATATAAATATAACAAATGTGCCCGACAATCGCCGGGCACCTTGTGTATTTAAGAGGTTGTAATAACAAAATTGTATGTTGAAACTAGCTTATAAATAGGCAATGTGCAAAATATGCACATTGCCCAACCATACCCATGCAGTTTGTTATTCATTATAGCTATACTTTCGTAAGCTAAATAACCTAACTAACAATTTCATTGTATTTCTCACTTGATTAGCATACTTCGACAAAGGGCATTTTGGTTTTGAACTCAGGATCAATATTGTGACATTGTTCCTTGACAATACCTCGTCTATGTATTGCCGGGTTAAGACAATACATTTCAAATTCCTCTTTGTTCACATCATCTACATTGCGCCAATGAGGGAACAATAATTTCATATATCCGGTTGCAATGCGTTTGATAGCTTTTTTATCACGGACATCTGCTTTTTCCTCAAATTTAGCCAGCTGGTCGAATAGCAATCCATATGTATTGTTGGTACGCATTGAGTGTAGTATCTCAGAGAAATATTCCACATTAATTGTCCAACCTTTGAAAATCATACTCGTGTCTATACGGGGTAATAACCAACCTTCAATAAAGCAATGGAAGCGATCAAGCAATGCTGATTCTCTGAAATTCTCAGGCAGTGAGCCAAAATAGAATGTTGATACAGGAAGATGGTTTGCAGTCAATGGAATATTGCCCATAAGCATCAAACCACACTCCGAGGTAAACTCATTATTGTCAATGGTTGTCTTGCCGCTCTCCAAGTATGATTTTAGAGCCGCCTGAATCTCTGCTGGTTCTTGAAAAACAATTGTCTGAATTTCATCAAATACCGTAAAATCGTGGTTCTTGATTATGCCATTCTGCTGTTTCGTCTTATCATAAAACAATTTAGCACGAGTA
>JAZSGL010000084.1:0-28952 GCA_045532735.1 Paludibacteraceae bacterium
GTGCGCAGGATGAGACTCGAACTCACACGGTCTTGCGACCACTACCCCCTCAAAGTAGCGTGTATACCAATTTCACCACCTGCGCATTGTGCCCAAAACAGGACTCGAACCTGCACGTCTCTCAACACTCGCACCTGAAACGAGCGCGTCTACCAATTCCGCCATTTGGGCGTTGCGTCAGCGACATTGAATCGACTGCCGATTCTATTCTGTATTCAAAGACCTTTTTAGAAAAACAAAGCAGGAACTGTGTCCTGCTCATTTCTATAGAGCGGCAAACGAGACTCGAACTCGCGACCCCAACCTTGGCAAGGTTGTGCTCTACCAACTGAGCTATTGCCGCAAAATGTTTAAGAACATCGCTCTCATTCGAAAGCGGGTGCAAAGGTACTGCTTTTTTTTGAACTGACCAAATATTTTGCAAAAAAAATGTAGAAAAAGTGAAAAAACATGTATTTTTATGGGAAATATGGCTTTTTTTTAGTACCTTTGTGCGATTTTTCAGAAAATGGGAAAGTGAAAAGTGAAGCAGAAAAAGAATTGTTGCGTTTGCGTGCTCGTTTGACCAAGCGATTCCACAAGGCCTGTGCAGACTATGGTCTCATAAGCGACGGTGATCATATCCTGATTGGTCTAAGTGGTGGCAAAGACTCGTTGGCACTAGTGGAGTTACTAGGCAAGCGTGCACAAATACATGTGCCTAGCTTCAAGGTTACAGCTGTGCATGTACGGGTAAAAGAGCGCGACTACCACTCGGACCTGAGCTATTTAGAGGATTTTTGTACGCGCGTACGCGTGCCCCTAATAGTAAAGGATACGGAGATTGGAGAAGCGAGAGGTAAGGAGAAAGATCCATGTTTCTTGTGTTCGTGGTATAGGCGCAAAGTGCTATTTGATGTAGCCCAAGAGTTGGGCTGTAACAAGATTGCACTAGGGCATCACAAGGACGACCTAGTGGAGACACTGCTGATGAACCTGATATTTCAAGGAAGCTTTGGCACGATTCCTCCACTGCTGCAAATGGAGAAGATGCCAATTCAGTTGATTCGTCCGCTGTGTTTGATTGAAGAAAAGGAGATAGCTGACTATGCCGAGCGCAGTGGCTACGAGAAGCAAGTGAAGCTGTGTCCGCTGGAGAAAGTGAGTAGCCGGGCAGAGGTGAAACAACTGGTAAAGCAATTGGAGGCACTTAACCCCGATGTGCGTGATTCGATTTTGAGCGCGACAGAAAATATAAAGCCCACTTATCTGCCGAAGAAAGTTGGTGATTAATAGCATGACGTTCCGATAAGATTCCGATGAGATTCCGATGAGGTTCCGATGGAAATAAGGGGCAAACAGATGGTAAGAAGAGATTATGAATAGTTTATATACAATATTACTTTTGATAGCGTCGAATGTGTTTATGACATTGGCGTGGTATGGGCATTTGAAGATGGCAGAGTTTTCGTGGTTTAAGACGCTGCCATTGATTGGTGTGATTGCTATATCCTGGGGTATAGCGTTTTTTGAATATTGCTTGCAGGTACCTGCAAATCGTATTGGTTTTGAAGGCAACGGAGGTTCATTCTCGCTGATGCAGCTAAAGATACTACAAGAGGTGATTACCTTGGTGGTATTTGTGGTGTTTTCGGTGATTGCCTTTCATATGCAAGTAAAGTGGAATCATATTGTGGCGGCTCTATGTTTGATAGCAGCAGTGTATTTTGTATTTGGATTTAAATGATGCGCATGGAGTTAGTATAGAGGTTAAAGGTGAAAGATTTATGAAAAAGAAGGTATTATTTGTTTGTCATGGAAATATCTGCCGCAGTGTGATGGCAGAGATGGTGATGCGCCATTTGGTGGCGGAGAATGGGCAAGAAGGAGAATGGGAGATAGACTCATGTGCCACTTCGCGCGAGGAGATAGGTAATGATATTTATCCCCCTGCTAAACAATGCTTGGCGGCCCATGGCGTGCCGTTCACTCGCCATGCAGCGCGTCAGATCACGAAGGAGGATTATGAACACTATGACATGATCCTATGTATGGAAGATTATAATATTCGTAATTTGGCCTATGTATTAGGAACGGAAATATTGACTCGCGATGCGAGTTTGACCTACCCTAAGATTCGTCCGTTGCTCCCCCATGATGTGGCAGACCCATGGTACACGGGTGATTTTGAGACGACCTATCACGATGTGGTAGAAGGATGCAAGAGATTGCTAAAATAGAAAAATATCAACTTATAAATTCAATCGTCATGAAAAAAGTAACTACCCTGATTGTATTGCTCGCCGTGATGGCAGTCAATGTAGGATTGCACGCACAAGCATTAACACAAACCTATGATCGTTTGGGAATGAGATGTAAGTTCCCAGCTGGTTTTCAAGCGCTAGGAGAAACGGAAGATGGCATAAACATGCATATCTTTGCCGACAATGTGGATAATCCTAAAAATGCGATGATTGTACTAGATATCAGCCACGAATATGTAGAACAAGCCATCGAAGAAGAGGGTATTGACTATGAAGCACTGCTAGATACCATCGTGGAAGTGTTGGAAGGCCATAAGAACGCAGAACTAGAGCAAGAACTAAAGAACGAATTCGATATTGAGCACGTGGATTTAGACGCATTGGATATCGCAGGTTGGCATTTAGACCGTCTGAACCTGGATGCCGTGAACCTGAAGGACTTGAATCTGATTGGTATTTGTGGCGAATTGCTCAATATAGTGTTTGACTGGTGCGTGAATGCCATATACAATGTATTGTACGATATCGTGTATTATGCGATTGACTGGGGAATACTGACAGAGTTGGCAATCGATGAAGGGATTGGTCTGAAAGTGAACCACCTGAGCGATAATTCGATTGATGCTATGGTATGGGGAGATGATGTGATGTTGAACGTCAAGTTATACAGAGCATATAATGAGTATGTAGCACTCTCGGCTAATGGTGTGATTGAAGGAGATTATACAGAGGGCAGTGCTATCCTATACAAACTGAGTGACAACAGTCTCGGATTATCAACTAAATTGAGCGTGAATCAAGAGGAATACAATGCTATGGCTAACCTCACCAAGCTAGATAACCGCACCTTTGGTTTGACGCTAGATGTGAAAGATTTGGCCGAGTTGATCGAAGAAGAGGAGTTGGCAGGAATTCAATATGCGAAAGGTATCCTCAGTCTGCAAGACAATAGAGTAGTGGCCACCGGGTGGATGAGTGAGAGCTATACTATGCAACACGCCTTTGAAACCATGTATAGTAGCATCCAATTCAACGACTTGATTCACTATCAGCCTACTACAGAAGATTATTGGTATTGATTATTACAAACCACAAACAAACATAATTATGAATGATTTTTTGAAATTTGCTGTTTCTAACGGCATGAACTCGATGCATGTAGAGAAGGCAATGAATGTCTCTGCAAGTTACATTAGTCCATCAATCCTAGAGGAGCGCCAACTGAATGTGACTCAGATGGATGTATTCTCTCGCTTGATGATGGACCGTATTATCTTCCTCGGAACCGAGGTGAATGACTATACCGCCAATGTGATTCAAGCACAATTGTTGTATCTAGACTCTGTGGATTCAGAGCGTGATATCAATATCTATTTAAACACCCCCGGTGGTAGTGTGTATGCAGGATTGGGCATCTATGACACGATGCAGTTTATTGGTTCGCGCGTAGCTACAATATGCACAGGTATGGCCGCAAGTATGGGTGCCGTATTGCTGGTAGCAGGTGAAAAGGGTATGCGTGCCGCATTACCACATAGCCGTGTGATGATTCACCAACCATTGGGCGGTATTCAAGGTCAAGCATCGGATATAGAGATTACAGCGAGAGAGATATTGAAGTTGAAAGACGAATTATATCAGATTATCTCCGACCATTCGGGTCAAACCATAGAGAAGATTCGCCAAGATGCAGATCGCGACTATTGGATGACTGCCAACGAGGCACTTGGGTACGGAATGATTGATAAGGTATATACGAAGAAGTAGTTTAGAGGACGGAGGCAAAGCCTCCTACGGTTTAGAGGACGCTCGCAAAGCGAGCTATAGGACGCCTCTTTGAGGCTGTAGGATATAGGCGAAAGGTTAAAGGCGAAAGGCGAGCAAAACCACCCTACACAACCCTATACAACTACTGCACCACACAATATTACACAACACAACTATGCCAACAAAGAAACAAGAGAAATGTGCTTTCTGCGGTCGGGAGATGAAAGATCTCTTTCGCGCGGATATTCCAGGTGTGTATATCTGCCACGAGTGTATCGAGGCTGGACACAAGATGATCATGGAGATGCAGGTGCAGAAAGCACAAAATCCAGAAATAGAAGGACTAGAGTTAGGCACACTGCCTAAGCCTGCTGATATCAAGGCCTTTTTAGACCAATATGTAATTGGTCAAGATGAGGCGAAGCGCTATCTATCGGTAGCAGTATATAACCACTATAAACGCGTGCTACAACCCAAAGGAGATGATGGAGTGGAGATTGAGAAGAGTAATATCCTCCTAGTAGGTTCTACAGGTACGGGTAAGACCCTGCTAGCTCGTACGATAGCTAAGTTGCTAAAGGTACCTTTTGCCATCGTGGATGCCACCGCATTGACCGAGGCGGGCTATGTGGGCGAGGATGTGGAGTCGCTATTGGTTAGACTGCTACAAGATGCCGATTATGACTTGCAAAAAGCCCAAAAAGGTATTGTCTTTATCGACGAAGTGGATAAGATAGCTCGCAAGAGTGAGAACCCCAGTATCACGCGTGATGTATCGGGCGAGGGTGTGCAACAAGGTCTATTGAAACTGCTAGAGGGGTCGGTAGTGAATGTTCCCCCTCAAGGTGGCAGAAAACACCCTGAACAAGAGTTTATCCATGTAGATACCCGTAATATATTGTTTATCTGCGGCGGTGCATTTGATGGTATCGAGCGTAAGATTGCCCAACGTATGAACACGCAAGTGGTGGGCTTTGATGCGCAAAAGAAGGCGAAGACAATTGACAAGAACAACCTGCTACAATATGTAGCGCCACAAGATTTGAAGTCGTTTGGTTTGATTCCTGAAATCATTGGCCGTCTGCCAATTCTAACCTATCTCAAGCCACTAGATAAGCAAGCACTTCGTAATATTCTCACCGAGCCTAATAATGCTATCACGAAGCAGTATAAGAAACTGCTAGAGATGGATGGGTATCAGTTGAGTTTTGCCGATGACATGCTGGACTATGTGGTGGATAAGGCATTGGAGAATAAACTAGGTGCTCGTGGTCTGCGCGGATTGATGGAGACGGTGATGATGGATGTGATGTTTGATCTGCCATCGTCGAAGAGCCGCAAGAAGAGTTTTGAGGTTACGAAATCATATGCGCAGGAACGCATTGAGAAAGCCGATATTTACAAATTAGCATTAAGTGAACATTAATCCAATAAATATGAAAAAAGCACTAATTATGATGACAGTGGTAGCAACATTAGCAGGTTGCTGCGCCAAGAAACCACATTATGAGAATGTGGATGAATATCCTGTGAAACAAGGTTCGTTGGATGAGATGGTATATACTCCAGAGAAGACCAGTTTCTCGGTGTGGAGTCCGAATGCCGATAGCGTATATCTGAATATCTACGCGGATGCAACAACTGCCTCTCCATTGCAAACCCTCAGTATGTGCCGTCAGAAGGATGGTAGTTGGACGAAGACAGTGAAGGGCGACTTGAATGGTCAGTTCTATACATTTAAGGTGGTTGAGCCAAGTTCACGTTGGCAATTGCACGAGACTCCAGGTATCTTTGCTAAGGCAGTAGGCGTGAATGGTCGTCGTGCAGCAATTATTGACTGGGCTACTACCCATCCTGAGGGTTGGGAGAATGACGTTCGTCCTGCTTTTGGTGGTGCGAAAGATGCAATTATTTATGAGATGCATCATCGTGATATGACTATCCACGCTAGTTCAGGTGTGCAAAACAAAGGTAAGTTTGTCGGATGGACCGAGCATGGCACCAAGACAACCGAAGGTTTGGCTACAGGTATTGACCACTTGGTAGAGTTGGGCGTGACTCATGTACAAATATTGCCATCGTATGATTACGGATCAGTGGACGAGACTCGTTTGAGCGATAACAAATATAATTGGGGCTATGATCCAGTGAACTACAATGCTCCTGATGGAGGTTATAGTACTAATCCATATGACCCAGCAACTCGTGTACGCGAGATGAAGCAGATGATCCAAGCATTGCACCAAGCAGGCATTCGCGTGATTATGGATGTGGTATATAATCATACTTTCAATGTGGAGAATAGCAATTTCACCCAGACCGCACCTGACTATTTCTATCGCTTGACAGAGAATGGCAATCTGGGTAATGCTTCGGGTTGCGGTAATGAGACCGCTAGCGAGCGTGGAATGATGCGTAAGTTTATCATTGAGTCGTGCCGCTACTGGATTGAGGAATACCATATGGATGGTTTCCGCTTTGACCTGATGGGTATTCACGATATTGAGACGATGAATATGGTTCGCCAGATGATGGATAGCATTGATCCTAGTTTGTTGCTCTATGGTGAGGGTTGGGCTGCAGGTAGTCCATTGTACCCAGGTGATGCATTGGCTATGAAAGCTAATATGAAGAAGTTGCCAGGTATCGGTGCATTCTGCGATGATATGCGTGATGCGTTGCGTGGTCCATTCTCGGATAACAACAAGGGGGCATTCCTGATTGGCGAAGAAGGTTATGAAGAGAGTATTAAGTTTGGATTGGTAGGTTGTATTTCACATCCAGAAGTAGATATGGAAAAGGTGAACTACTCTAAGCAAGCTTGGACAGCTCAACCTACTCAATCTATCAACTATGTATCTTGCCACGATGATATGATGCTCACTGACCGCCTTAAAGCGAATAAGAAACTTCGTCCAGGCGAGTTGCAACAGTTGAGCAAATTGGCACAGACAGCAGTACTAACCTCACAAGGTATGCCATTCTTATGGTGTGGTGAAGAGATTGCACGCGACAAGAAGGGTGTACATAATAGCTATTGCAGTCCTGATGAGATCAATGCTATTGACTGGTCGTTGAAGGCCAAGAATATCGATCTATGCCAATACTATCAAGGTTTGATAGCGCTACGCAAGGCACACCCAGCATTCCACATGGGTGATGCTGATTTGGTGCGTGAGCATATGCATTTCTTACCTGTAGAAGATGGTGTAGTAGCATATGTGCTGAATGGAGAGGCAGTGGGTGATAGTTGGAAGAGTATTGTAGTAGTACTCAATAGCCAGACCAAGACAGCACAAGTGGCATTGCCTGAGGGCGAGTATCGCTTTGCATGTGTGGATGGGAAGTGCCCATACTATGGTGAGCGCATTGCCGAAAAGACTGTGCGTGTAGCTCCTCAATCGGCTGCAATATTATATCAATAGGACGGATGCATAGCCTCCTATGGGACGCTGCGCTATAATATGATGAAAAGAATATTGATATATTCATTGCTAATGCTAGCAATCGGAATGTCGGCACAAGAAGTGCCGACATTTTTTCCACGTAAGTTCCTAATGGAGCATTTCACGAGTGAGAACTGCAATGAATGTCCACAGGGAATGAAAAATATTGTGGAGTATTTGGAGAATCAAACAACATCCTATATATGGGTGAGCCATCATGCTGTGTATGGCACGGATGAATATACCACCTCGCATGGCAATACGATAGCTAGCAGATATGGGATATATAATGTGCCAACCGTGATGATCAATCGCAGCGAGCAGCAAGGTATTTTGATACTGGATGCAAAGAATCATCTATCGGAATTGGAAGTAGGTTGTAATCCTATGGCCGAAGCATCGGTTGTGATAACACATAGTTATGACCCCGTCACTCGCCAATTGGATGTGCAGGTATGTGGAGAAGTGGGGAATAAGGATGTAAAAGAGTATTTGCTGAGTATCTTGATTAAAGAGAATGGTTTGGTGGGCAAGCAGGCGGATCAGTTGACTTCATGGAAAAAGGCTAACTGGTTGGAATATATGCATACGCGCGTGGTACGTGATTTTATCACGGATACCTTTGGCGATACTGTATATGTTAATGATCAGACCTATAGTCACGCAGTTAGTTATACGCTAGATAAAGATTGGGTTGCAGAGAACTGCTGTGTGGTGGCATATCTGACACCTCTGGACAAGTCGCCTATCGTCAATGCAGAGCAGGTGGCGGTAGTAGCAGGAACTGAAGGTGGTGAGCAATATGAGCCATACGGGATTACCGAAGCTAAGGGTCCGAACACGAGTATTAGTTTTGATAGCATAAGCGTAAAGAAAATGGAGGATGATATGGTGGAGATGCAGATGATATCCAACAAGACCATGCAAAGTTATGCCGGCATTTGCAAGCAGGTGGCATATGTGTATATAAATACGATAGATAGTGTGGTAGTCCCTGGTGTTTATCAAATCCAGGAAGGTAAGGATGATAGAACTATTGCCGCAGGATATCGTGTGGATGAAGAGGAGACTTTAGGTGGATCTAGATTGGTATATGCGTTATCATCGGATTTGAAGAATGGGATGGTAACTCCTGTACATATGTGGCGTATGAGTAGTGGTGAGATGGTGGTAGATGAAAAGGGAAATATCTCGCTGCAATTTACGACTTATAATGGTACAACGGTAACGGCAACGGCGGTATACGACTTCTCGCCAGCGGTAACAAGAGTGGAGGATGTTAAGGGGGGCAGGAGTTTAGAGGTTCAGAAAGTGCTAAGAGATGGGCAGTTGTTGATAGAAAAAGAAGGACTATGGTACACTGTTTGGGGCTATAGTTTATAGGCGAAAGGCGAGAGGATAAGAAAAACAGCGTGGTGAATGACCACGCTGTTTTTGTTTTAGGACTAGTGCTACTAGTTGGGCTAGTACGACTAGTGTTCCTAGCTTATTTTACTAGTGCGCCGTTAGCATTGTACGTTTCGCCGTTGCGGATGATGAAGAGTTGACCGTTAACGATTCGTTTGCTGCTGTTGGTATTGCCAGTAGTGATCTCCTCTAGAGCGCTTGGAGCAGTGTTGTAGTGAAGTTTCACAGGAACATCATATGAGTTGATTGCATCAACTTCAAAGCTCAATTTGCCATTGACCTTTTTAACCGTTACAGTACCATCCACCAAACAGTAGAGACCGTTTTGGTCATAATACAGATCCCCATCCTCTACAAAAGTGTAGCAGAAATAAGATTGGATAGGGCCTCCACCTACTGCTACACCTGGGCTTGCAAATACAGTACCAAGCGCCATCGACTTATTGATAGGATAAACACCTTCTGGGATCGTGATTTCAGCATCCACATGATCTACCATGAAGACCATTGCAGCCACATTAGTATAATCCGAAGCTATGATGTCAAAGAATAATTCGTTATGGCTCTCTACATACTCTGTAGTAAAGAAACAATATGAATCTGCAGGATAGGTATAGTCCACTTCGCCAGTTTCTGAATCATCCACCAAATGCTCTTGTGTATATTTGGTCTTGAAGGTAAGATCGTATTGTACGGCATTGTCGCAGATGAATGAAGCTACAGCAGTAAGGACTTTGTTCTCCACAGTAACAGTCATAGTTCCCTTTTGCACAGCTAAAATATCATAATCATCTATAGCAGGATTCCACTCTTCTATATAGGTTTCGGCAATATTGAAGTCGTTGTGACCGAACTGACCATCGTTGTAGAAGATTCCTTCTGCACTTTTGTTCTCTATACGATCCACTCGTACTGTTGCCATTAAAACATCACTCATACCATCAAGGATGAAAGAGCCACTAGATAATGCGTTGGTGAATATTGCAGCTTCTTCGTGCGCAAGTCCATCAAAGGTATAGGTAACCGTCTTGGTAGGAACAGGTACGGCGTAGAACATTGATATGTTGTAGCGACAAGAGTCGAAACCAAGTACCGAAGCAGTGAGGAAAGTGGTATCGTTGCGTTGGAAGATATTACCAGAAACTTCTGCAAAATCTGCCTCAATATCCTCTGGGAATCCTTCTGCATCTGTTGTATGATGGATAATGAATGTTTGCTCCATATATAGGTTGTTATATTCGAAGTCTCCGCCCATCTCCAATACTTGGTCAATATTGAGGATATCGAATGATACCGAATACTCGCCATTATAGTTAGCCAATTGCACTTCTTTGAGTCCGAGATGGTCGATATAAAAGTATGATTTAGCCGAATTGGTGAAGTTGAGGTCAAGTGATCTAGCCTCTTCTACACCATAGACAAGTTGCATGATATAGTATTTGTGGTCCGTACCGAGCATCTCAATATCCACTTGGTATCCCTTGAGTGCGTTGCCAGAAACTTTGATGGTACATTGCATGGATGTGAGCTCGCGACCTGTCTTCTTGTCGGTGAGGTACACATATGCACTACCGCCAGAATACTCAGCAGGCGATGTGATTCGGTTGGCATTGTAGCCCGCCATAATCTCGTAGTAGGGGTTGCTAGCCGTGATGAGGATGGTTTGGTCGGACATGCCATAGGTATCGTCGATGAGCATGTTGTTGCAAGTGAATCGAACAGTGTCGGCAGGAATGATAGGTGCCTCCATCGCTACATTGTAGAAACTAGCGTCGGTGGTTAATGCTTCGAATAGGAGTACATATGAAACGCCACCAGCCTGATTAGCATCGCTATAGACAACACCCTCTAGCTCCATGATCTCGTATGAATTGTTGCGGTGGATAAGCTTGTAGTTCTCAGTATCCATGATTTTGTGGGAATAGTATCCCTCTATTCCTGTTTCGGTAAAGAATGTCAGATCCACATCCATGGTATCATTTTTGCCTGCGATGCGGAAGCGATCTTCTTCAGGAGTCACAGTACAGTTGAGGATAGCCACATCGTATTTCACTTTTGGTCGGATGATCTTGTGCTCGGCATGAACCTTGAAATAGCCATACTCTTCGCCATCCACCCCCATAGTCACTAGCATGACTGCATCTAACGTGTATTTAATAAGACTCTCGTCAAGTTTCTCTTCTTGGATGGTTAGATCGCAAGTTTTGTAGTAGTGGGTCTTCCCGTCAGCCTCTGGGAACATACACCAAGAGAATAGATCATCATCAAGATCTTCTTCAGTATAAGTGCCTGCAGGGCTCTCTGGAGTACCGCCATAGATATCAAAGATGAATTGGTAGCGGTCATTTTTGAGTGTGATATACCAATCTCCACCAACGACAACTGTATCACCGTTGCGGTTAACGATTGTTTCAACAGGTGTGTACATAGGATCATCGTAGAAACTTTTGAAGATGACCTCGGTTGTGTCAAACGCATTGATTTGCGCAGGTGCTAGAGCCGATGAGGAGAGCGATTTGATGGTATTGCTCAATCGCTGTTGTTGCATTAGGGCTTTGATGGCTTGTGGTTTGGACTGAGCTACAGCAGTCAAAGATAGACAAGCGAGTAGGATGAATGAGAAAATCTTTTTCATACCATTGTTATTAATGAAGTGTTATTATGAGAGTGTTTGACAAAAATAGGCGACAAAGGTAATAAAAATTTGCAGAACTTGCAAATTTTAGTTGAAAGTTTATTGTTTAAAGTTTAAAGGCAGGAAATAAAAATAGGCTCCCTTCGATGAGGAAGCCTATTTAGTTATGAGTTATGAAGTATGAGTTACGAGTAGTTGTACCTCATACTTCAAGATTTTCGATTACTTCAAGATAGCACCTTGAGCATCGTATTCAACACCATCTTTCACGATGATGAGTTTACCATTCTTGATCATCTTCACAGGAGTTGCAGCAGTGTTGATATTATCAACGCTAGTATCAATAACCTTGAAGTTAGCAACAACCTCAATATCTGTGGTTACAGTGAAGGTGTAAGTAGCATCGGTAGATACTTCCTCACCTGCTACGGTCCAGTTAACGAACTCGTAACCCTCATTAGGGGTAGCAGTCAAAGTAGCTTCAGCATTCTCCTCGTACTCACCAGCACCCTCTACAGTACCTGCTTCTGCAGGGTTAACAGTTGCGGTAACTGTGTACTTAACTGGCTCCTCTACTGGCAACTTACCAGAGATAGTGATGTCAATAGCAATACCTGCCATTGGGTTTTGAACGATACCAGTTGCGGTAACTACACCGTCAACGGTAGTTACGGTCAATGTACCCTCGCCGAAACCTAACCAAGGATCGTTGTCGCCCATACCACCAACGGTAACGGTAGACATGATCTCAGATGGCTCAGTAGACTCTGGATAGTAAACAGGAACCTCAACCAATACTGGGTAGGTGAGACCATCTTCTGGGTTAACCCACTCGCCACTCATCTTGAGAGCATAGTCGTAGGTATCACCAAAGATGATAAATTTCTCAATCTCAACTACAGCGTTCTCAACAACCACCTTAGTTGCTTCCATAGGAGCAGCAGACATGGTGAGGTTGAACTCGATGTTCATGCCATTCCATACGCAACGTACAACTGCCTTAGCTGATGGAGCAAAGGCATCTACCTCATAAGCATAACCCTCTACGAAGGTAGCATCAGAACCCATCACTGAGATAGAACTCTCTGGGAGCAATTGGTAGGTACCCTCACTCATATCGTACTCACCAAGACCCAAGAATACATCTACTTGGAATGCGGTACTTGGACCACCGATGAGAACAAGGTTATCAAGATCGATAACAAGGTTAGTAATCTCATCCTCGTAAACTTCCCAATTATCACCCTTAGCCAAAGTAGCCTCCAATGAGTAGATAGTAGCATCAGCTACGAGAGTGATCAAGAGTGCAGTAGCCTCGTCGCCCTCTACTACCTCAACAGCAGTTGCAGCAGCAGTAGCCTCAACTGCCTCTTCAAGGATGAGTTGATCTACATATTGAGCAGCATCAAGACCACCTGTAACATCAAGAATCATAACGCTATTAAGCTTACCGTCAGGAGTAGCGAATGGAGCTACCATCAAGACTTGCTCACCTACTGTTACATAAGAAGCACCGTTGTATTTCTTACCGAGATCCTCGGTGAGAGCAACAGAAGTAGCGATCTCAGTGTTGTTGGTCTCTGGCTCAACGATCTCAGTTGGGTTGATGAGTTCAGCATCAAGGATCCAGTTCATCTCGCCGAGAGGAGAAGCGTTCAACTCATATTGAGTACCTACGGTAGTCTCAAGAGCGATAGCGTCGTTGATATCGTAGAAGTAGTAGTGATCGTTGTGGTTAACATCAGGTTCGGTGTAAACGCCATCGATTACGCGATAAGAAGAAACGCGTGCCCAAGCTTTAGACTTGTGGATACCAGTCATGAAGATCTCCATGTTGTCAGAAGTACCCTTAACAGCCATGGTCAAACCTTGCTTAGATTGGAACCAGTTAGAAGACATCTTAGAGGTGAACAAGATAGATGGATCACCTGCGAGGTCGTTCCAAATATAGATACGAGTCTCACCACGCTTGTCACCAGCTACTACTTGATCATCACCTGATTGAGTAATCATGTAGTTGGTAGCGAGGAGCTTGCCATCCTCAGTTATAGCGATATCAGAGATAGCGAGGAGATCACCTGCGTTCTCAGGATCGCGAGCGATAACGCCTTCTTGAGAGAGCTCTGTGATTTCTTCGCCTACGATATTATAGATGTGAGGAGTACCATCAGCCTCGTGGGTGAGAACGATAACTGCGTCACCGTTTTGAACAGCACGTTTAACAACACCAACCATCTCAACTGGAGTAGCAGCACCACCTATCTCAAATGCATACTTAGCGGCAGCTGGAGTAGTGCAAACGTTGTTGTCGGTAGGAACAGCGTATTTATACAAGCGCTCTTTATTTGCAGACAAGCCATAGAGGTCACCAGCATAGTCGAATGCAAGACCATCCACGTTTTTACCCATAGAAGGAGTTGAACCAATCAAGGTCAAAGCAGGAACACCTGTAGTCTCGTCATAAGTAACTTTGAACAAAGAAGCTCCAATGGTAGAACCTGTACCAAGACTCATTGCAAGGATATCCTCTGCTGGGTTATATGTGATAGTACCACGAGCAGTATTCTTGCTCTCAAAACCATTAGGGGTTGCAGAATTAACCTCAAAGTCAATCTCACCTGCTGCATTTACGTGAGTAAGTTGGTTATAAGCGTCCAATTGACCGCGGTTTTGGCAAATCCAAACACCACCACGATTGTCTGAAACCAAAGCGTTGTCACCATTACCAAAACGAGTAGAGCCTGCAAAGATGGTATCAACTACACCATTAGCCACCTTGTAGAGTGAACCTGGAGCAGGATAACCATTAGATTCCAATACATAGAGAGTACCATCTTCTGTGAAGCAGATAGAGTTCACATTGGTGAAACCTAAGCCCTCGATGAGGTTCATAGCTTCGCCGCCTACATTCTCAGCTGGTACAGCCCATACTGCCATCGGAGCAGCATTGTGAGCAAATGCTACCTCATTGGTTGCAGGGTTGATAACAAGACGCTTCATCACTTGACGAGATGTAGCACCAAATGTTACATTGCTTGGAACGATACCCACGTTAGAAGTTGGGTTCAACTCGTTCAACTCTTGGTCATAGATGAAGATACCGCGTTTTTGTGTATCTGCACGGTCAGAACCACCGTCAGAAGCGCCATCAGTAGCAGCAGCTACATAAATAGTACCAAAGGTTGCTGACTCTGGATTGTTATCTACAGCTACACCTTGAGGCAAATAGAAATTGTAGATTCCCTTAGATGCATCAGTAAGCTCTGTAAACTCAGCGATAGCACCAGCTTCGAGCTTAATAGCCCAATTTACTTTCTTACCTGCTGGCAATTCGGTTGCAGCAAGAACTTTGCTGTTAGCACCAGCCTCAACTTCGCCAAGATCAACGGTAGCCAACTCAACGCCCTCAGCATCGGTGAAGATGAGAGTAGCCTTAGCAGCGGTAGTTGCCTTATAAGAGAAGGTGTATTGCTCACCCTCTACAGCGAGAGCCAAGTCATAAGCCCAAGCGCGTACAGAAGCAGCTGGCAATTCAACTACTGGATCGTCAACAACAGGTGTTGGATAAGTAACGACCAAAGTTTTGCTAGCATATGTGTATGTGAATACATAGTCACCAGCTAGGTCAGTAGTAAGTTTACCATTGCCCTCGCCATTGGTGTCAAATAGAGCAGAATTGTTGTCTTTGGTAATGACAATCGCATTTGAACCAAACCATTCGCCGTTGACGGTAAGTTTGATCTCATAGTCCTTAGTAGCTTCTAGAGTAAGGGTGATAGACGCAGAGAGGTAATCATCAGCAACGGTCATCTTGTCACCGGTCCAACCTGTTACACCCATAACTGCAACTTGTGGGAGAAGATCCTTGAAGTTTACAGTTACATTCTCGAATGTTTGTTGGTCAGCAGATTGTACTTCACCAACTACAACGAGATATTTAACGCCAGTTGCCTCATCCACCTCTTTGATGGTGTAAGAATAAGTGTTCGCTTCACCAGTTGCCACCATCTCAGGTTTGGTTTCCCACTCGGTACCAATCACTTTGTCACCACCTTCCCAGTAGTGAATCTTAGGAGTTGCGTTAGCTACAACAGTGATGGTGATGTCCTTGTAGGTTTTAGGCGCATCAGGTGCATAAACAGACCATGTACCAGCAACACCAGGATTACCCCATACAGGAGTAGTGCTAGTAATGGTGTAGAGGTTCTTGTCATCGGTAGGAACTGTTAGGTCAGCCGTTTTAGCTCCCCAATCAGATACAGCACCCGAACCATTAACACGGGTAAAGATGATGTTTTGGAACTTGTCGGTGTCGATGTCAATGCTCCACAAGTCGGTCTCGCCTGCAACAGGAGTCATACGAACGCCAGGCCACTCAGGAGCTGAACCTGTACCCCAGTAGTAAGCACCGACAGCAGCGCCGTCCGCTTTCCACCAACTTTGAGCCATCTTGCAATAGATGGTCTTTGTTGCTGCACTCATTGATAATACCATCATCAATGCTGCAAACAGTGTAAAGATTTTCTTCATGATAAAATGAATTTTGGTTAATAAAGATTGTTAATTATATAGTTTTGTTTGTTGTACTTTCTTCCAAAACGGCTTGCAAAGTTACATATAATTTTTGATATTTGCAAATTCAAAGAAATATATCACATTATATATATGTTTTAAAACAATAAAATCATATAGTTTATCCACAAGAGAGGTAATAGGTAGGGTAAAAAAATAGGCTCCCTCCAATGAGGAAGCCTATTTAATTATGAATTATGAGTTATAAGTTATGAGTACTTATAGTCTCATTTTTCACCTTAGTTGCTTACTTTACGGTAGCACCTTGAGCGTTGTACTCAGCAGCACCCTTAGTAATGATCAATTGGCCGTTCTTGATAACCTTAACAGGCTTAACTGTTACGGTAGCATTCTCAAGACCTGTTTCAACTATTGTACCAGAGATAGATACATAAGCTGCGAAACCTAAACCTGCGTTCTCAATCAAACCTTCGGCTGTAACAACATTGTCAACGGTAGAGATAGTCAATGTACCCTCGCCGAAGCCCAACCATGGGCCATTTTCGTCAGCCAGATCACCAACGGTAACGGTTGACGTGATCTCGAATGGCTCAGTAGCCTCTGGGTAGTAAACAGGAACCTCAACCAATACTGGATAAGTAGTATTATCGGTACTGTCAGTCCAGTTGCCAGTCATCTTGAGAGAGTAGTCATAAGTATCACCGAAGATGATAAACTTCTCAATCTCAACAATAGCGTTCTCAACAATAATCTCAATAGCCTCTAGAGGAGCAGAAGACATAGTGAGGTGGAGCTCAATGTTCATGTTATTCCATACGCAGCGTACAACTGCAACAGCACTTTGATCAATACCATCTACAGTAGCATAACCCTCTACGAAAGTAGCATCTTGACCTTGGATAGATACAGAACTCTCTGGGAGCAATTGGAAGATATCTTCGCTCATATTGTACTCGCCAAGACCTAAGTATACCTCAACACCAAGGTTAGCACTTGGACCACCGATGAGAACGAGGTTGTCAAGATCGAGAACAAGGTTGGTGATCTCATCCTCGTAAACTTCGTACTCTACTTCACCGCCCAATGAAACCTCCAATGGGTAGATAGTAGCGTCAGCTACGAGAGTGATGAGCAATGCAGTAGCGTCGCCCTCTACAACTTCAACAGCAGTAGCAGCAGCGGTAGCGCTTTGATAGATATCCAATTCTGGTGCAGCAACTACAGTGGCAGCACCCAAACCAGCGGTGATGTCAAGTACCTTAACACCAGCCAATAAGCCAGATGTCTCATGTACGAATGGAGCTACCATCAATACTTGCTCACCTACGGTTACGTAAGAAGCACCATTGTATTTCTTACCGAGGTCCTCGGTGAGAGCTACAGAAGTAGCGATTTCTACGTTGTTGGTCTCTGGCTCAGTGATCTCAGTTGGGTTGATGAGTTCTGCATCAAGGATCCAGTTCATTGCGCCAAGAGGAGAAGCGTTCAACTCATATTGAGTACCTACGGTAGTCTCAAGAGCGATAGCATCAGCGATGTCGTAGAAGTAGTAGTGGTCGTTGTGGTTAACCGCTGGCTCTTCGTAAACACCATTGATTACGCGATAAGAAGAAACGCGTGCCCATGCGCTAGTAGCGTGGATACCAGTGGTGAAGATCTCCATGTTGTCAGCAGTACCCTTAACAGCCATGGTAAGACCTTGTTTAGAACGGAACCAGTTAGAAGACATCTTAGATGTGAACAAGAGAGTTGGATCAGCAGCGATATCATTCCAGAGGTAAACGCGAGTCTCACCACGTTTTTGGCCTTCGTTCACATATTCGTCAGCAGATTGAGTGTGCATGTAGTTGATAGCAACGAGCTTGCCGTCCTCAGTAACTGCGATATCAGAGATAGCGAGGAGGTCGCCTGCATTCTCAGGATCGCGAGCGATAACGCCCTCTTGAGAAACCTCAGCAACAACTTCGCCGTTAGCTACTTGGTAGATGTGAGCGGTACCGTCAGCCTCGTGGGTAAGAACGATAACCTCTTGACCGTTTTGAACAGCGCGTTTAACAACACCTACGATCTCTACAGGACCTGCAATCTCAAATGCATACTTGCTAGCAGCAGGAGTAACTACCTTACCAGAGTAAGGCATTGCCCAACCTACGAGTTTCTCAGCAGAGTTACCGCAAGCGTAGAGGTTGCCCGCATAGTCCCAAGCGAAGTCGTTGAGGTTGTTACCTACAGCAGCCATATCAACAACAGCCTCCTCAGTGAGTACAGGAGCACCGTTAGCGTCTTTAGAGATAGTATAGATAGTAGCCTTCTTAGCAGCACCATTGTTACCAGCTACAACGAGTTTTGTAAAGTCGTTGTTGAAGCGGATACCAGCTTGACGAACGTTGCTCCAAACGAGTTTAGCATCCTCAACACCGTCAGCGTTGATGTGAACCAAACCTGGGTTAGCGTCATTAGCAGTACCACGGTAAGAAGCGATCCATACACCACCCTCGTTGTCGTACTCTACTTGAGTACCTGTGTAGTTGATAGCGTAAAGACCATCTACAATTGTCTTAGAAGGAGCAGTTGCCCACTCAGTAGCAGTACCGAGGTTGTACTCGTGGAGACGGAAGCCGCTCATAGCAGCACCTGTGATACCTGGGAGGTTCACAGAGTACATAGCCAATTGCAAGTTCTCGCCAGCACCCTTCACGTCGAAACCGTTGTTAGGAGCTGCGATAAATGCGCTATCAGCAGTAATCAACTCTTTGTTATCGTTCAAAGTACCCTTGAATACAGAAGTCCACTCGTTCATGTTAGCAGGGTTAACTTCCCAGAGGTAGTTACCGTCGGTGTTGAGTGAGGTAACGAAGATACGACCGTCCTCAGAGATACGGATACGACGTGGAGAATATGCAGTACCTGCACCATCAGCACGGGTCTCAGTAAAGGCAATACCACCATTGTAACCAGGTTGGTCACCGTTTGGAATAAGGTCAAGAGATGGAGTGAATGCGAAGATACCTGCACCGAATTGAGCAGAAACATAACCCTCTGTCTTAGAAACAACAGATTGCATACCCTCGTTGATGAGAAGCATACCGAAGGTTGGGTTCTCTGGGTTGTTGTCAATATCCAAACCAGATGGGTGGTAGAAGCTATAGATCTTAGACTCTTGAGTTGGAGCCTCAACAGAGGTACCATTTACCTCAACAGCCCATGTGAGTTGAACGCCAGCAGGAAGACCAGCTGTAGCAACCTCTACTGTGTTCTTACCAATAGTGGTAGTACCCTCTACGGTAGCAACAACTTCTTCGCCGTTGTAAACGAGTACGTTAACAGAAGTAGCGTTAGAGTTGTTCAAACGATAAGTAACTTCGAGTGCATCAGCTGTAAGCTCAGACTCAAGACCAAATGCGTAGGTGTTAAGTTTGTTCTCGGTGTAAGTAGGTTCTACAACCTCTGGCTCTTCAACTGGCAATTTACCAGAGATAGTTACATCGAACTTAGCACCCATAAAGCTGGTGAATTCACCCTTCAAAGTGATAACGCCGTCAGCAACAGAAGTCTCAACATAGTTAGCAAATGCAACAGCCTCTGGAGTCTCGAACAAGCAGATTTGTGGACCCTCGTGTACACCAGGAGCGGTGTAGCCAGCGAGCTCAGCATAGTAGCCACCTTCCTCTGTAGGAACATTGAAGGTCAAGGTACCCAACTCCTCGTTGATAGCCACGATAGCGTCGGTAAGCTCAATAACAATAGCAGGAGCAGCATACATGGTGAGTGCGAACTCAACATACATTGTCATGCCCTCTTCCTCTACAGAAGCACGTACAGTACCAGTATAGATAGTTCCCTTATCAGTCTCAGAAGTTTGGGTCATAATGCCCTCGATTACAGTCAACTCCATGCCACCGAAGGTCATGTATGAGCTCTCGGCATTTACTACGTAATCGTCATCTACATCAGCATAATCATTGAGGAAGAGTGTTACGTCAGCATCGTTCATGTCGTCGCGACCGTTGAGTTGCAAATACTTCTTGCCTTCAACTTCCATTACCTCAGTGGTGAGGTTAGCGATTTCGAGTTCCATAGGAATCCACTCGATCTCTGGCTCCTCTTCACCACCCTCAACAGTGTATGTAACCGCATATTTTTGGAAGCGCTCAGCAGAAGCAGAAACTACTGCCAAGTCACCATTAGCATAGAAGTCAACACCGTCAATATTGCTACCAACAACTGGAGTAGCACCAATCTTCGCGATTGAAGGAACACCAGCAGCGTCATAAGTAACATGGAAGAGAGCAACTACCTTGTTGCCACCAAATGCCAAAACATCTTTCTCTACATTATAAGCACATTGACCACGGTAAGAAGCGTTTGCATCTTGTGGGAAGAGCGCTTTCACCTCATCTGGAGAATCAACAGTTACTGCGAAATCAACCTCACCAGCTGCATTCACGTGTGAAAGAACTGCATAAGTATCAATATTCCAACGGTTTTGAGCAATCCATAGACCACCACGACCATCAGAAGCCAAAGAGAGATCTTGATTACCCCAAATAGTATTTTGAGCGATAGTAACGAGTTCGCCGTTTACGACTTTAACAATCTTACCAGCAGATGAAGTGTTAGCATCAGCATTGTCCATTACATAAAGAGTACCCTCAGCATCAAAGCAGATAGCATTAGCCTTGGTGATAGCAAGACCCTCGATGAGGTTAACAGCATCACCAGCGAGGTTAGCAGGATCCATGCTCCATACCGCAGAAGCACCTGCTACATTGTAGCAAAATGCTACATGATTGTTCACTGGGTTAACAACAAGACGATGCATTGCTTGACGAGAAACATCAGTCATCAACGCAGCAGCGTTTGCTGGCAAATAACCAACATTGTCAGTGTTTAAGCAATTGAGCTCTGCATCGTAAACAAAGATACCACGCTTTTGGGTATCAGCACGGTCAGAACCACCATCAGATTTGCCATCAGTAGCAGCGGTAACATAGGTGTAACCATAGTAAGGAGACTCTGGGTCCTTATTCACCGCTACACCTTGAGAGAGGTAGAAGTGATAGATTTCCTCCTCACCATTAATTTGCTCTAACTCAGCAGCAGTTACTACAGGTTTTTCAGCAGGCTCTTCTACAGCAGCCACTACCTCGTATACAAAAACTGGTTTGTAACGATCGTCAGAGGATTTGTCTACATACATGCGGTAAAGAGGGTTACCATTGTTGCTATTCTCATACAACATGTAATCCTTACCATCCGCTGCCAAAGTAATGCACAAAAGACCATCAGCAGTCACTTTGCATACACTACCTGTAGCATTGTAGTAAAAACCATTTTTTGCTTCCAACGCGATGTATTGATCTCCATCCTTGAGGAGAACACCGCCTTCAGCAGTCTCTACGACATATTCAACCCAGCCTTCAGCAGCAACGGTAGCAGTTTTAGTACCATCCCAGCCTGTTATGCCAAGTTCAGAACCATCGCAATACAAAACAACTTTATCACCTGCGGACAAGGTTGTAATGTCAGTAACTTTGGAATAACCTTCTCCCAAAGCCGCAGCAAAACTTGTTAATGAAACAAGCATTGCCATCAAAAAGAAAGATAATTTCTTCATAACGATTGATTTTTTGTTAATAAATATGGTTAATTTTGTTGTTTATTGTTTACAATAATCGTGGCAAAGGTACGAAAAAGAATTGGAATTTGCAAGAAAAAAATATCGATTTATCTGATTATATGTTGCACAACATATTTATTCGTTTTTTTCGGGGAGAAAATATCCGAATTGAATAATCTATTACACCATTGTATCAAGGTATTGGTATAAACAAAAAAGACCGCATTCGAGCGGTCTTTTTTTGTAAGTTGTTGGCAACAAGTTTATGGTAGCATCACCACTTCGAAGACATTGCCAGCCTCGACAAGTTGCTTCAAAGTATTTTGTACCGTTTCAGCAGTAATAGCCTCTACAGCAGCCTTATAATCGGTGATGTAGTTTATACCATTCTTGTAGTACACAGAGAGTAAATCTGTCCAATAGCCGTTTTTCTCCAAGTCTTCTTCAAAGTCTTTGAGCATAGATTCTTTTTCTTTTTGTAAGTCTTTTGCTAATGGACCATTCTCTACAATTGTCATTACCTCCTCATGGATGATAGACATGAGTTTCTCTTGCTTATCTGGGTCGGTGTCAAACTGCATAATGAGTTGTGCATATGGAATAGGATGACGGTTCATCCATCCAGCACAGCCTACACCATATGAACCACCCTCACGCTCGCGGATAGACTCTAAATAACGAGTTGAAAGGATACGACCAATCATCTCCATATTGAGGTTATTAGCCAATGTATATGGCATATCGTATGAAGTGTATTGGATGCGGTTGCTAGCCGTCTTGGTTTCCATTTGGCGAGTAAAATAGTTTTGGTTTTTACCAAGGGACACACGTACCTTGTCATCCGCTGCTGTTTCGAGTTTCTTGCAGGTTTTTAGGCCACCTAGCCAAGTACATACTTGCGTTTGGAAAGCCTTATCAGCAGGATCTACATTACCCACAAAGAAGAATATAAAGTCAGCAGGGTTAGCAAAACGAGCTTTGTACACCTCTAGTGCTTTATCCAACGAAACTTTGGTTAGTAGTTCTTTATTTAAAATGATAGTACGATCAGAGTGGTCGCTAGCCATCATTTGTACAGAGTCAGACCATGCTGCCTTAGGATTCTTGTCACGGTTAGCTAGTTGAGATTCAAGGATACTCATCAATGTTTGGTATGCCGTCTCATCACGTCGTGGAGCGGTGAAATACAGATAGTTAAGTTGGAGCATTGTCTCTAAGTCTTTGACTGTACTTGAACCATTCACACCTTCGCTATATGCGCTGATAGTTGGGCTGAGCGATACGCGCTTGCCAGTTAATGCCTTCTGCAAGTCGGTAGCACTCATATCAGCCAAACCGCCCAATTCAACAACATCAGTAGCCAATGCTGCAGAAGGGAGGTCTGCTGTAGTCACCAACGAACGCCCACCTCGTGAGAAGGCGTAGAAGAGAATCTCGTCTTGCTTGAAGGTAGTAGGCTTCACTACCACGCGCACGCCGTTAGAGAGTGTCCACTCGGTTACACCTAGGGTCTCGTTGTATGTAGTCTTTTTAATTTTACCAACTTTAGGAGCTGTCTCAACAAGGTTCTCGCGGATAACCTCTTCTATAGGTGCTTCAATCTCCTGATTCTTGACCTCAGCCAAAAGCTCAACAGCTTCAGTTTCAGTAGGAAGCACAACAGATGCGTCCTCTGGTGCTTGGAAAGATATGATGAGGTTTTGGTCGGTGATTAAGCTTTGTGCCAATTGGTTGAGCCTATCAAGAGGCAATGCAGGCAAGATTTGTTGAATTATCTCATACTCCCACTTGATACCTGGGATAGGTGCTCCGTCCAAGTAGTGACGGATATATTCCTGTGCGTGGATGATATTACGAACAGTATTGCGCTCGTTGTAAGACTTTTCGTATGCAGCAAGGGTCTCTTTCTTCACACGGTCGAGTTCGGCATGGGTAAAGCCATAGCGACGCATTTTCTCTAATTGAGTAAGGAGAGATTTGTAGGCATCTACTTCCTGACCTTGTTTAGCCAAATAGATTGCCACAAATGCATCTTTCTCCTTTACCAACTCACCATAGTATGAACCTGCTCCAACAAATGTAGCCTCAGGTTTCATTGCCAATTCAGAGAGGCGATTATTGAACATATCGCAAACGAGTTCGTTAGCAATAGTTTGCAAATAATCAATATTTGTTCCACGAAGTTGCTTTGGTAATTGTGGCTTCTTGAACTCCATCTCAATTCGTGTGTATTGCGCCTCTTTATCACGCACGATAGCGACGATAGGCTCTTGATTATCGTCCACAGAATACAAAGGACGCTCGCCACGGTTCTCGCGGGCAGGCACATCAGCCCAGAGGGCTTTGATCTTTTGTTCAATTTGATCCACATCAATATCACCAACTACGATAATGGCTTGGTTGTCAGGTCCATACCATTTCTTATAATAGTCGCGGAGTGCGTCGTAAGCGAAGTTGTTGATAACAGCCGTATCACCTATCACATCTCGTTTGGCATATTGACTTCCAGGGTATTTGAGTGGGTTGATAGCCTTCCACATACGGCGGTTGGCTTGTGCACCTGTTCGCCACTCTTCGCGGATCACACCACGCTCGTTGTCGATTTCATCTTCGAGCAACAAGAGTCCGCAAGCCCAGTCGTGCATGACAAGCAAAGCTGAATCGATGATACCCTCTCTTGTAGTAGGAACCTCTGAAAGGCGATATACCGTCTCGTCGAGAGAGGTATAGGCGTTGATATTTCCACCGAAATTTACGCCGATAGACTCGAAGTATTCAATGATACCTTTGCCCGCAAAGTGCTCTGTACCATTGAATGCCATGTGCTCAAGGAAGTGTGCAAGACCATTTTGGTGATCTTCTTCGAGAATAGCACCTACTGCTTGTGCAATGTGGAACTCGGCACGCTGTTTTGGGTATTCATTATGACGAATGTAGTAAGTCAGACCATTCTCCAACTTTCCCACTCGCACTGCGGAGTCGATAGGCAGTGATTGTGGTTGTTGCGCTGCCATGGTGAGCGACAACGCTAGCACGAGAGTGCTAAGAATAAACTTTTTCATAACCTTATATATTATTTAGATCGTTTCACTATTAGATGTTAGAACGCTATCACTGTCAGAACGCTCGCTTTGCTCGCTGTCGGAGGTAGAAACGGTATTCTCCTCGATAGGAGCCTCTTTCTTTTTGCGAGGAGCGCGTTTCTTCTTTGGTTTTTCCTCTGCATTTTGCATAGCGTCATTGGCAGCGATTATCTCATCCTCGCGGCTCATCCAAGGTCGTGGACCAAGAACCGATTCTACATCTTCTGAAGTAATAACCTCTCGTTCGATGAGCATCTCTGCCAACTTATTATGTCCCTCAGCATTCTCTTTGAGGATTTTCTTGGCTCGGGCCATCTGCTCAGCAATGATTGCACTGGTTTCACTGTCAATCACTTCTGCCGTCTTCTCGGAATAGGGTTTGGTGATACCCATGTCGTAGCGACCTGTAGAATCGTAGTAGCTGAGGTTCTTGAGTTTATCTGACATGCCATAATATGCCACCATGGCGTATGCCTGTTTTGTCGCTCTTTCGAGGTCATTGAGTGCTCCTGTAGATGTCTGATGTAGGAATACTTCTTCCGCAGCACGACCTCCTAACAGAGAGCAGAGATTATCCATAATATGGTCTTTGTTAGTGAGTTGTCTCTCTTCTGGCAAATACCAAGCAGCACCAAGTGCCATTCCACGAGGAACGATGGTAACTTTGACCAAAGGATTGCCATACCGTAGGAGCCAAGAGATGGTTGCGTGTCCTGCCTCGTGATAAGCAACTGAGCGTTTTTCTTCTTCAGTCATGATCTTGTTTTTGCGTTCTAGACCACCTATGATACGGTCCACTGCATCCATAAAATCTTGTTTAGAAACTTTCTTATGGTCATTGCGTGCAGCAATGAGTGCAGCTTCGTTGCAGACATTAGCAATATCTGCACCTGAGAAACCTGGTGTTTGTTTTGCTAAGAAATTAATATCTAGGTCATTATCAATTTTGATTGGTGCAAGGTGTACACCAAATATTTCTTTACGCTCTTGCAAGTCAGGTAGCTCAACATGTATTTGTCGGTCGAATCTTCCTGCTCGCAGTAGTGCAGAGTCAAGCACATCTGCTCTGTTGGTAGCCGCGAGAATGATAACGCCCGAATTAGAGCCAAATCCGTCCATCTCGGTGAGTAGTTGGTTGAGGGTTGACTCGCGTTCGTCGTTTCCTCCTCCCATCATATTATTCCGTCCACGCGCGCGTCCAACTGCATCAATCTCATCGATGAAAATGATAGCAGGTGCTTTCTCTTTTGCTTGTCGGAAAAGGTCGCGTACGCGGCTCGCACCCACGCCCACGAACATCTCCACGAAGTCGCTACCGGACATAGAGAAGAAAGGTACATTCGCTTCACCAGCTACAGCTTTGGCTAGCAAAGTCTTACCTGTACCCGGAGGGCCTACAAGGAGTACTCCTTTAGGAATTTTACCACCTAAGTAGGTATATTTGGTAGGGTTCTTGAGGAATGATACGATCTCCTCTACCTCTTGTTTTGCTCCTGCTAATCCAGCCACATCTTTGAAGGTAACTTTATCTTTTTTATCTTTGTCGAATACTTGTGCTTTTGCTTTTCCTACATTAAATATACCTCCAGGTCCTCCTCCAGATGCATTTGCCATACCGCGACTCATCCAGACAAAGAAGAGTACGATGAGCAAGATTGGTAGAAGGTTGATTAGGATTAGATACCAATCACCTTTAGATTTGGCATAGGTGACATCAATAACAGGTTTTCCTTGCTCTTTGCGCTTAACATTCACATTATCAATGTATTTAGCAAACTCTTCAACAGTAGGAATCTGCATAGCGAGTTCTCCCTTGGCATCTTCTCCAGCTTCTTGATTGCTAAATACGATTGCGTATTTTTCTGGTCGTATTTTAGCTTTCGCTGTATTGTCGTCATAAACCGTAACAGAAGCTATTGCATCATTCTCGATATATGCTGTGAATTTGGTATAACTAAGGTTTTTATCCGCATTTTTAGCATCACCAAATGGGAAAAAGAAGAAAAATAATAATCCTGTCATGACTATATAGTATAGCCATGACCAACGCGAACGCTTGGGTTGTTGATTGTTAGATTTCTTGGGTGTGTTGGATTTGTTTTGTTGTTCTGACATAAAAAGTTTGGTTTAGTGTTGTATAGATTTGTACAGAATTGTATAGATTTGTTATACATCTGCTATTTCGGTGATTTTTCCATCAGCCCAAAGGTGCTCAATATCATAATAAGCACGAGGTTCACGCTGCATGATATGGACAAATATAGTACCATAATCCATAGCAATCCACTCTGCATTGTCGCGTCCATCAATAGCGAGAGGGTGTACATGTGTTTTGGTACGCACAAAACTATCTACTTCATCTGCGATAGCAACCACTTGAACATTTGATCCACCTTCTGCGATGATAAAATATTCGGTTGGTGCGTCTTTGAGTTTGCGGAGATCCACGGTTACGATTCGTTGTCCTTTACGATTTTGGATACCTTCCACAATCGTTTCTACTAATTTTTTTGTTGATACTTCTTTCATTATATTAATTTGTGATTTATTTCGTCTTTATATCTGCCAAATTGACATTTTTGGCATTATAATCAAAAATCATGCAAAATTACAAAAAAAAATGTAAATCTGCAAGAAAAAAAGTGAAAACAAAAAACAGAAAGTATAAAACATCTGTAAAGATATCTCAATCACTAAGTAATAACTAACTAATCACTAATTAATAACTAACTAATCACTAAGTATTATATAGGATGGTGTAGGATGATGTTGAGTGGAATAGGGTGGTATAGGATGGTATAGCGTGATATAGGATGGTATAGGGTGGTATAATAAGAGGAAATATATAAAAAAGCGTGCCAAATTGACACGCTTTTTTGGTATTTAATAAGAAAACTATTACTTATTTTAGAGCAGCTTTTTTCTCTTTGCGGCGAGCGATAGCCTCTTGGATATCGTATGCAAGAGGAGTAGCTACGCAGAGTGAAGAATAGGTACCAACTACTACACCGATGAGCAAAGCGAAAACGAATCCGCGGATAGTCTCGCCACCGAAGCAGAAGATAGCGATCAATACGACGAGAGTTGACATAGATGTAGAGAATGTACGGCTCAATGTATGGTTCAACGCATCGTTCATATTCTGCTTGAGTGCACGCTTTGGATAAAGACCTTTATACTCGCGTACGCGGTCGAATACAACCACAGTATCGTTGATAGAGTAACCAATAACGGTCAAAATAGCAGCGATAAATGATTGGTCGATCTCCATAGAGAATGGCATAATCTTCCAGAGGAGTGCATAAGCACCAAGTACGATCAAGGTGTTGTGAGCCAAACCAGTCAAGGCACCTACAGAGAATGCGAAGTTGCGGAATCGGAGCAATACATACAAGAAGATTGCTACCAATGCAGCCAAGACAGCCCACACAGCAGATTGAGTGATATCATCGGATACAGCAGCATCAACTCTTTGTGATTGCATAATACCCACTTCAGGATTTATCTCGGTAGAGCAGAACTCAGCTAAGGTAATATCTTCAGCCAAGAATGGTTTGCAACCCTCATAGATCAAAGCCTCGATAGTCTCGTCAACATTCTCAGAGTTATCGTTGATGAGGTAGTTGGTAGAGATACGCACTTGGTTGTCCGCACCGATGGTGATTACATTGAGAGAGAATGATTCCTCGTCAGCCAACTGATCCTTAGCATCCATGAAGACATTGTTGAGAGAAGCATTAACCTCCTCAGTATTCACATCTTGTGCGAAACGAACGATATAGTTGCGACCACCAGAGAAGTCGATACCGAGGTTGAGTTTACCCATGATATGTGGGTTAACACCAAGGATACCAACGAGTACCAATACACCCGATGCGATATAAGTCACCTTGCGCGCACCAATGAAGTTAGCAGCAGTGTTTTGCAAGAAGTTTTGCATCAACTTGGTAGTGAAGTTCAGCTCCTTCGCATTCTCTTTCTTAGCATAAGCCTCGAGCAACAAACGGCATACGAATACAGCTGTCAAGAAAGAAGAAATAATACCAATCATGTATGTAACAGCGAAGCCCTTGATAGGACCTGTACCGAAGATAGCCAAGATAGCACCTGTCAAGAATGATGTTACGTTAGAGTCGATGATGGCAGAGATAGCATTGCCGAAACCATCTTCGATAGCTTTGCGTAGACTCTTACCAGCACGGCGCTCCTCGCGGATAC
>JAZSGL010000097.1:0-5416 GCA_045532735.1 Paludibacteraceae bacterium
TGAAGCAGAATTACAGTATAGAGATTCCCGATGTTACCGCCGCCATTCAGAACGAAAAAGGGCTTGATATCAAGTATATCCTTGCCGCAGTTCGCAAGGCGGTTATGGAACAGGATAAGTGGGATGTTATTGAGGAGTCGATTATCAGTATATTTGACTTCAACCGCTTTGTGATTTGGAACGATATCCGCACCAATCGTGAGTCGATGTCCCAGCACCCGCTTATTGATAGTCTTGTATCAGGCAAGTTGAATGAGAATATGACAGAGGAGACGGATACCGCTGAGGAGTTGCCGGCAGAGGATATAGCACTGCCTATCAGTGCCGACTCATCGCAGTTAGCAGCAATCACCGAGGCTGCATCGGGCAAGAGTTTCGTTCTCCACGGCCCTCCGGGAACAGGAAAGTCGCAGACTATTACCAATATTATCTCCAACGCCCTCTTCCACGGGAAACGAGTACTGTTCGTTGCCGAGAAGATGGCCGCATTGGAGGTTGTACAGAAACGCCTTGCTGCCATCGGTCTTGACCCATTCTGTTTGGAGTTGCACTCAAACAAGACCAAGAAGAGTTTGGTTATGGACCAACTTCGCAAGACTACAGAGGTTGTACAGCAGATGGGTGATGATACTTTTGCAAGAGAGGCAACACATCTTGATGAACTCAAACGAGAACTCAATGCGCACGTTGAACGGCTTCACAAGGTTTATCCTTGCGGATTGTCTATCTACGATTGCTTTGCTCAATATTCGGCAATAGGTGTTCCAGAAAATAGCACAATCAAAATCTCGGATGAATACATTGACTCTTTAACGCCGGAATTATTGCGTGACCATACTGAACTGCTTGAGAATTTTCAATCGGCAGCGAGTGTAGTTGCAGAATACAACAACTCATTGCGAGAGATTGGTATGCTGGTCTATTCGCCCGATATCAGGGAACAGATTCAGAGTCTTGTCGGCGAGGTTTCCGGCAAGGTAAATAACTTACATACTATTGGCAAGTCTGTTGCGTCGTTGATAGAATACAATGCCGACAAATTGTCAAAGGAGCAGTATGAGGCATTGGCAATGGTTGCAGAGTTTATTCTCGGGGAGGAGTTGCCAACAACTCTTATCTCTGCGCTGAATGATAATCTGCTGAAGACCTTAAAAGAACTTGCCGAATTGCAAGGTAACCTCGAGGCTCAACAGTCAGAACTGTTTGCCCGGTATAATGAGCATATCCTTGATGTTAACTACACGGCTTTGCGCCAGCGTTGGATGGAGGCAGAGCAGAAGTGGCTTTTGGCAAAATATCTTGACCGCCGCGCGGTTGTGAACACACTCTCCTCATACGCAAAGAGCGGAGGGCGCGTAAGCGACAACGATGTTATAGCGTTGTGCGGCAAAATCAGTACAATACACAAACTGCAGGGCGAAGTCATTGATATTATCGATTATCTCGGCAGTACCTATAATGTCAAACGAGAACTGAAGAACCTGAACGCATCAACACTCCAATTATACCACGAAAGATTAGGCAAGTTGCAATCGGCTATGGGTGTATTTCTGCTGGACGACAGCAATATGTCGGCTCATATAGCAAAAACTCTTGCAGGTGGATGGGACCAATTCCGAGAGCAAAATAGCAAACTGCTGAACGATTATATTGTCTCATATAAGGATTTCTCTGCAAATGTTTCTGCACTTGGAGAGTTGGCGGTTGCAGCGCTGAAGCAGGAGGACGATGATTGGCTTGATAGCATTGCTCAAACACTCACTCGATGGAGTAAAGACCTTGTTAATTTGCGCAGCAAGGTGGCGTATAATGTCGTTCGTAAGCAGGTGTGTGATAATGGGCTTTCGGTGGTTGTTGAGGCATTTGAGAGTGGGCTATTTGCTCACAGCAATATTCTCAATATCTACCGAAAGAGTCTATACAAGCAGTGTGCAAACCACTACATCTCGCAGAACAAGGAGTTGAGTTTCTTCCAGTCCATACTGTTTGAGGATAAGATTAAGCGATTCCGCAAACTTTGCAAGGAGTTTGAAGAGGTTACTCGCCGAGAGTTGGCCGTTAGATTGTCTGCGATGTTACCTGCGCTTCGCAAAGAGGCATCACAGAGTTCTGATGTGGGATTTTTGCAGAAGTGTATCCGTAATGGTTGTCGTGGAGTATCTATCCGTAAACTCTTTGAGACGATTCCAGACCTTATATCAAGAATGTGTCCTGCAATGTTGATGAGTCCGCTTTCAGTGTCGCAGTATCTCGGAACTAATTGGCCGCAGTTTGACTTGGTCATCTTTGATGAGGCTTCGCAAATGCCTACTTGTGAGGCGGTGGCTGCTATCTCGCGAGGGAAAAGTGCTGTGATTGTGGGTGATGAGCATCAATTGCCACCAACCAGTTTCTTTATGGCTGAGAATTTCAGCGAACAACACTCCGAAAGTGAGGATTTGGAGAGTATTCTCGAGGATTGCTTGGCTCTCTCAATGCCACAGAAATACCTCTTATGGCACTATCGTAGCAAGCACGAGAGTTTGATTACATTCAGCAACCGCCACTTCTACAAAAACGCCCTGATGACCTTCCCGTCAAATGATGATATGGCAACAAAGGTCTCATTTGAGTATGTAAAGGGTGTGTATGAGCGTGGTGTCGGTCGCAACAATAAGGAGGAGGCAAAGGCTGTCGTAAAGGAGATTCAGAAACGACTATCCGACCCACAAACAGCATCGCAAAGCATAGGCGTTGTAACATTCAATGCCAATCAGCAGTCATTAATTGAGGATTTGCTGAACGATATGCTTCGCAAGAACTCCGACTTGGAAGTTGTCGCAGCACAAATGCACGAGCCTATTTTCATCAAGAATCTGGAGAATGTACAGGGCGACGAGCGAGATGTTATCCTGTTCTCGGTTGGCTATGGCCGTGATAAGTTTGGCAAGGTGGCGATGAACTTCGGTCCGCTCAACCGTGATGGCGGAGAGCGCCGACTGAATGTTGCAGTATCTCGTGCAAGATATGAGATGAAGGTATTCTCATCGCTCAAAGCCGAGGATATAGACCTCTATCGTTCAAATGCGAAGGGTGTGCAGTATCTCAAATCGTTCCTTGAATATGCCGAGCGAGGTAAGGTTGCACTAATGCATATGGAGTATGGGGTGAAGAAGAAAGCAAAGGATGCCTTTGTGGAATCAGTTGCAAAGGCATTGCAAGCAAAAGGCTATGCCGTGAATACAAATATCGGTTCTTCGGAGTATCGTGTAGATATTGGAATTATTGATCCGGAAAGCCCAGACCGCTACTTGTTGGGCTTGCTCTGCGATGGATATAACTATGTAGCATCTCACACTGCCCACGACCGTGATGTAACTACACCTGCGGTACTCTCGCTACTTGGTTGGCGCACATATAACATCTGGTCGGTTGAATGGTGGGATACTCCAGAACACGTGCTTAATGGTATTATCCGAGAGATTGAGCGGGTAAAAACAAAAGAGGGTGCGGATGAACCTATAGATGACATAGTTGATGATGATATAGAAGATCTGGAGCAAGTAGAAGATAATGTCAAGGAGAACGATATTACTGCGCCAAACTCTAACGCGAAGGAGTATATTACAGGCAATTTACCAATTCGTTTTGCAGATTCTGCAATGTTCTCGCAGGGCTACTATACCGACTCCGTTGTAGAGGATATACGTACCATTTTGGAAACCGAAGCCCCCATTAGCCGCCGACTGCTAATCAAGCGACTAATCAATAACTATGGCATAAGCCGTAACGGCGTCCGCATCAACACCTACCTAACCGAAGTCTTTGAAGATATGGGACTGGTTACAAGTGGCACAGAGGATATTTTCTACTGGAAAGACAAGGAGCAACTTGAAAACTATTCCGGCTACAGATTGGCATCAGAGCGCGAGGCATTAGACATAGCCCCTGAGGAGGTAGCACAAGCAATCTTGCAAGTGCTTAAAGAACAATTTGCCATTGCCGAAGATGGACTTATCAGCGAAACTGCCCGACTGTTTGGCTACGCCAGCGTAAGAGATAATGTCCTTGCATCGATGAAGCGAGGAATAAAGTATGCACTTAAAAACAATATGATACAGCTTGACGGAGATCGATATAAAATAGAATAAAATAATTACAGCCAAAATATGATTAGCGACAAACTATTAGAGAATCAGCGTAAACATCAGCGGAGAATTTTATTTGATGAGTGGGATGACAACGCTCCATTTCAGTGGAATGGAAACATTGAGAGTGTTATATATACATTGTTTGAAGTTGCTGGTTATGAAGATAAAGAGCCAATTTGGGAAGAATCAATCCGAAGTGAATCGACATTCAACCATGACAATAAGGTTGTAGAATGTGTTAGATACAATGATGGTAAGCAATGTTCTAGGTGTCTTAATGATTATAACCCAAATGGGATGTTGGTATCATCTAAATTATTCGATAAGTCTAACCGTTTAATACAGGTGTGCGGATGGAAATACGATCAAGATGGCAATATGATTGAACTTACATCAGACTCACAAGACCGTCACAACAAGTTCGTTTTTATTTATGATTCTCAAAGATATTTAGTTCAAAGACTATCATATTGCAATGGTAAAATAAATAAGGGAATAACATATCTATACAACGAATTAGGATATGTCACATCTAGCATAGAGTTATATTCAGATGGCAGACAAGGAGTCACAATGGCTTACAAGTACGACAAGAATGGCAATGTACTAACCTCTATGATACGCGATAGAAGTAGGCATTATACTCGCTATAAATACGATATAGATGGTAAAATAATAGAAACCATTGAAGACGGATTTAACCCCAAATTATTTTCGATAGTTTCTCATCATAAGACCTCAGCTGTTTGGATTGAAGAGTTTAAGTATGATGACAATGGGAATGTTATTAGTATGATAGCCAAAAATGGAGATAGAATTATCTCTCGCAGTGAATGGAAAATTAAATATAGGAAATAATAACTATGGAACATAAACTAGAACTTGAGGATTTTAGACACGGCAAATACAAGTACGAACCAAAACCAGGCGAGCTTCGTCTGGTGCAGGATAATAATATGTGGGGGTATGCGGATGATGAGGGCAATGTCGTAATCCAAGGGCAATTCCATATAGCTTATGAATTCAATTCGCGAGATTATGCCGTAGTTATGAAAGACGGGTACTATGGTGTAATCAATAAAAAAGGCGAAACGATAGTCCCTTTCGAGTATCATAATATGCTCTCACTTTGATGATAACGGGTACGCAGAAGTGAGAAAAGATGGTAAATATGGACTTATCAATGCAGATGGAGAGTTTGTTATTCCGTGCATATATGATGAGTTTCGCAGATTGAAGAATATCCAATATGCTGTTGTCCGCATAAATGAAAAATAGGGTGCTGT
>JAZSGL010000088.1:0-2125 GCA_045532735.1 Paludibacteraceae bacterium
CTATTACCCCGAATGGAGAAATTATTGATGCGCTTTCCATCATTTCAAAAGTTGGAAGAGGTGGCAGTTGTTGCCGAGACTACCGCTGTCGTGGCCGAGCCAATCGAGGAGGTTGCCATTAACGAGACTACCCCACAGCCAACGGAGTATGAGGTTTTGCGTGCCAGTGCCATTGCCGAGCAAGAGCGTGCATCACAAGCGAAGTTGAATCGTGTTCTTGACTATACAAAGCAGACGATGGTTGCCTATATGAGCGAAGCAGAGTTAGACCGCCTGTGTGGCTACATCACAGAGTATAGTTTGGGCGACACCACTTGCGAGGTATCGCCCGTATCGGTTGATTCTGCACTCAAAAGCATTGACCTGATGCACTTCGGCTGGAACATCGGCAAAGCATTCGGCAAAAAGCGCATCCACACCGCCACATTTATTAAGAATGTCTTTGCTCACGCTCTCCGCGACATCGAAGTCTCAACCATCGAGCGCAAGATGTCGCATACCGAATCGGAGTGCAGGATAAAGTTGGATGGGGAGATTGGGTGAAGTAACTCCCTCCATACAAATATCAATTTTATAGCTTATTTCTCACATATATGTGTTTAATAAGAGGATTAGAAGTATCACGTTTCTCAATTTCAAATTTATCGTTGAATGATTCCAAAAGTTGGGTCAGTTTTTGAAAACCATAATTACGAGAATCAAAATCAGGTTGTTTCTTACTGATTAAACCTCCTATTCTCCCTAGAAAAGCCCATCCATCTTCATTAGACAAATCACTAATAGATTGAGTAATTAGTTCTATTATTTCAAGGGGTACACTACTGGCATCATTTGAGTTCGTTGAGATTGGAGATTTTGGCACATCTTTTTCTTTTCGATTAATTATAGGAGCAGCAACTCTACTTGATGTACTTTGTGTGGGTTGATTCAATATCTCAATGTAAATAAATTTGTCACACGACACTATAAATGGATTTGGAGTCTTCTTTTCACCCATGCCAATCACAAGTCTTCCTGATTCACGTAAACGTACAGCCAAACGAGTAAAGTCACTATCACTTGATACAATACAAAATCCTTCTACTTTATTACTATGTAGAATATCCATTGCATCAATAATCATAGCTGAATCTGTGGCATTCTTGCCAGTAGTATAACTATATTGTTGAATAGGAGTAAGAGCATTGTCTAATAACACCGACTTCCAACCTGAAGCTGTAGGCTTAGTCCAGTCTCCATAAATACGCTTAATAGTTATAGTTCCATACTTCGCAATCTCATCCAACATACCTTTTATATTCGCATATGGGACATTATCTGAGTCGATAAGTACTGCTATTTTACATTCTTTTGTATCCATATGAAAAATATTAATTATTAATTTGGTATAAAGGTATACAAATTATTTTTAACTCACCTCCAATCACCATCCAAAAGTTATTTTGCAGTTATATTTTGGTGGGTGATTCCACCATTATAACACCGATTTCCTTTGCCATCAAATGGCGAATACAGGCAGCGCCTCGGCATAGTAAGCGTTGCTTCCTCTGCTCTCGGCTTGCACTGTATTTATCCATCAAATCATTAAAACTAATTCGCATATGGCAAATGAAATTACTTTTGATAAGCTGCCGCAGGCGGTGGGTTATCTGACAGAACAGGTGGAGCGAATCCACAAAATTGTGGCGGCATTACAGCCGCAGACCGCAATCGACAAGCATCGCATTGTCGAGATTGACGAGGCGTGCCAAATCACACGCAAGGCGAAACCTACTATCTACACGCTCGCACGCAAGGGGCTGATTCCTGCCTACAAGCGAGGCAAGAAACTATACTTCTACGAAGATGAGTTGCTGCAATGGATTGAGTCGGGGCGAAAGCCGTTACAGGCTCTCAATCTCCAAGAGCAAGCCGCAGAGATTGTTCTCGGCGTAAAGCGCAAACCCAAAGGTGGTTTTAACCTCTAATGCACTCGGCTATGAACAGTAAATTGACAGCAGAGGGCATAATGGGTGCAGCAATGCGTATGAGTGCTGAACTATCAGGCAGTGAGTTTCCTATCAGTGTTTTTCCTCACACCATTCAGCGCATCATCACCGAGTTGCACGCCTCGCAGGGCTATCCC
>JAZSGL010000056.1:0-11826 GCA_045532735.1 Paludibacteraceae bacterium
ACCACCAGCCACAACGGTAGCAGAGATATCACCTACTTGTTGGATCTTATCGAACGCTTGGATCATACCGATAATGGTACCCAAGAATCCCAAAGATGGAGCGATAGAGATGAAGAGAGAAATCCAAGAGAGGTTCTTCTCCAAAAGACCGAGTTGAACACCACCGTAAGAAGCTACAGTCTTCTCAACTACGTCAACGCCCTCGCTATAACGGCTCAAACCTTGATAGAAGATACTTGCTACAGGACCACGAGTATTACGGCATACCTCCAAAGCAGCCTCGATACCACCGTTCTTCAATGCTTTCTCAACCTCAGCCAAGAGAGCCTTGGTGTTAGTCTTGCTCAAGCTCAAATAGATGATACGCTCGATACAAAGTGCCAAACCGAATACCAAGCAGAGCAATGTTGCAGCCATGAAGCCAGCACCACCCTCGATAAATTTGGTTTTAAGAGTCTTGTGAAGAGCAACAACGCCGCCTTCAGCCTCTTCTACTACTTCTTCTGCGTCAGCTACAGGAGCTACAGGAGCCTCAACAGCTGCAGAATCTACAGTTACTTCCTCAGCTACAGGAGCAGCCTCAGCTGCATCTTGAGCCATTACTGCAACGCTTCCGAAAGAAAACATTGCCAACACCGTAAGGGTTGCAAAAATTTTTTTCATACGATTTGTTTTTTGTGTATTAAATTGTTTATAATTATTTAATTCGCTTTCGCTCATGTTAGTGGCTCGCTACGCGAGCGTTGTTATCCGGATTCGTGGACATCCTTGGAGAGAGGAGGATTTCTGCGTAATCCCCACAGTCTGCCACGGGCATCCTGTGCAAATCCTTTTACTTACGTCCTCGCTCAAGCAAGCTTGGACTCGTCCGTTCGTAAAAGTCTTTTGCGGAGAGAGGGGGATTCGAACCCCCGAAACCCTTTTGGAGTTTACACGCTTTCCAGGCGTGCCTCTTCAACCACTCGAGCATCTCTCCTTCAACTCTGCAACCTGCAATAGGGGCGCACTTTCGGGCACAATACACCTAATGACCCGCAAAGGTACAAAAAATATTTGATATATACACAATAATTTGCACTTTTTTTGTTTTTTTTCACAAATTTATAACAAAAAGTGCTTTTGCATTCGCTGTTGTCACCGCATTAACCTCTTCTACCGAGCATTGATATACCTCTGCCAAACGCTCCACTACATGCCACATCCACTTGCTCTCATTGCGCTTTCCACGATGAGGTACAGGCGCCATATATGGCGCATCCGTCTCCAATACCAAACGCTCCAATGGTATGCCTACCAAGTGCTCCGACAATTTACAATTCTTAAATGTCAGCACACCACCAATACCCAAATAATAACCCATCTCCACTACCTGCTTCGCTACTTCATGGCTGCCACTAAAACAATGCATCACACCCCTCACACTAGGAAACTCTCGCAAAATATTCAGCGTATCTTCCGTGGCATCACGGCTATGAATCATCACAGGCAAATCATACTGCTCCGCCCAACGCATCTGCTCGCGCAAAGCCTCTTGCTGCTCGCTCTTGAAAGTCACATCCCAATGATAGTCAAGGCCTATCTCGCCGATAGCAATGAGAGGGACTTTGTAGGGTATAGGACGCTCCGCTATTGGATATGGGACGCCCTTTGGGATATTGGACATACGCTCGTCCACGGCCGCCTTGATAGCAGCGAGTTGCGCACGCCAATCCTCCTTTACATTCTCAGGATGCAAACCCAAAGCAGGAAACAAATACCCCGGATATCGGTCGCAGACCGATAAGACATCCTGCGTGGTAGAGGCTTCCACACCTGGCACCAATATAGCTTCTACACCGCTTGCGCGTTGGTCTGCCAAGAATGCATCCAATCCATCCGCATACTGCGGATCATCTATATGACAGTGAGTATCGATCATTTTGTTTAGTGTTTAGAGGACGCGCCTATGGCGCTACTGTTTAGTGTGTAAAGGCGCGGTTCCTGCGGAACAGGATACTGCTGTCGCCGTAGCTCAAAAAACGAAAATCATGCGCCAGGGCATAGTCGTAGATTGTGTGCCAATCACCACCTACAAAAGCACTTACCAATAATAGCAATGTGGACTTAGGCTGATGGAAATTAGTAATCAGCTGATCTACCACACGAAACTCGTATCCGGGTTTGATCATAATCTGCGTCTCGGCATGCAATACTGTTTGCTGCGTAGCATCCAGATACTGCACAATCGCCAACAATGCCTCTTTGGTAGTCAATGTGTGTTCACCCGTATATGGCTCAAATTGAGCGACAGCAAGCTGTGGTATACTGTAGTGTACCGGTGGTGTAGAATGGTGTAGGGTGGTGTGGAGTTGTGCGCCGAGGAAATACAGACTCTCCAAGGTGCGCATACTCGTAGTACCCACAGCCACGATATGCCCCAGATTAGCAATAATCATCTCAATCGTCTCCTTCGGCACGGCAATGATCTCCGTATGCATCGTATGCTGATTAGCATCTGCTACCTTCACGGGTTGAAAAGTACCTGCCCCCACATGCAATGTCACCTCAGCCGTTTGTATACCCTTTTCGCGCAAACCATTCAACACATTATCCGTAAAATGTAGTCCTGCGGTAGGTGCTGCCACCGAACCTTTGATGCGCGAATAGACCGTCTGATAGGTCGTCTTATCGCTCTCTTCTGTCTTGCGATTCAAATAGGGCGGAATAGGTAGTTCGCCCACCGCGTCCAAAATCTCAGCGAAGCTGATAATTAGGTTAGAGGCGGGGGTGTTCCACCAAAATCGTACCGCAAAAGTATTACCCGTCTGCTGGCCTTTCTCGGCAAACAGCGTCACCTGCTCGCCTGATGGCAAGGTCACGGGCAAGGACAGTGCACTCGATTTCCACTTCTTGGCGTTGCCAATCATGCACTTCCATGTACAACCTTCTGTAGCTCCTAATGACATTTGATAGTCATGAGGCTCCAAGGGCTCGAGACAGAAGATTTCAATACGTGCACCTCTCGCCTTATCGCCTATTAGCCTTATCGCCTCATCACATGCCTCTTTGTGAAACTCCAATCGCGCTTGTATCACACGCGTATTATTATATATAAGGAGTGAGCCCGCAGGCAAATATTCGCCTACGCGACAAAATCGATCCTCGCTCACTTGCCCATCACGATAGACCAGTAGCTTGCTCTGATCACGCGCCGCCAACGGATACTTGGCAATGCGTTCGTCGGGCAATGGGTAATTATATTCTTCTATAAGGATTTCTTCCATGTCTTATGATCTCCTTTAAAAAGTACATACTGGTTAAACCAACAATCCAAATCTCCATTCACCAATCGCACACGTTTGGCAGGGCGCAAACCGATGCACTTCAAAGCCTCGTCGTTGCTAGAGATAATCCATGCCGTCGCACCACTAAACTGATGTTTCAATGCCGTACCCATATCTTTGTATAGATTCAGCACATCCTTATCTTGCGCTAGACGCTCGCCATAGGGTGGGTTGATCATCACCAATGCACCATCCGTATCCTGGTCTGCCAAACGCAGTTCCTGTACACGAATCTGCTTCACTTCTATATCACGCTGCAAACCCGCCGACTCGATATTCTTCGTAGCTGTTTGCACAGCATAGAAACCTGCATCCGAACCATATATCTTGTGCTCAAACTCACGCTCGCGACTATCATCACTATAGACGTCCTCAAACAAATCCGCATCAAAATTCGCCCATTTCTCAAAAGCAAACCCCTTGCGGTATATTCCAGGCGCAATATTGCGTGCTATCATAGCGGCTTCGATCAACAAGGTACCCGAACCGCACATAGGATCATAGAAATCGCCTTGACCATTCCAACCTGCTAATAGTAGCATACCTGCTGCCAGCGCTTCGTTGATAGGAGCTTGGGTGTTAGCCACACGATAACCACGCTTGTGAAGACTCTCGCCCGAACTGTCCAAGGACACAGTCACGATATCACCACCTATATGCACATTCAAATACAAATCGGGATTCGTCAATTTCACGCTCGGACGAACACCCCCGCGCTCCATCCACCAATCCACTATCGCATCTTTCACACGATAGGTCACAAACTGAGAATGACGAAAATAGTCTGAATATACCGTAGCATCAATCTGAAAGGTCATCTGAGTGGTCATATATTCCGACCAATCTATATGCTTGACCTGCTCGTAGATATCATCGGTATGACGGGCCTTAAACTGAGTGATAGGCACCAAGATGCGTGATGCTGTACGCAAACAGAAATTGGCCATATACAGCATGCGCTTGTCGCCCGTAAACGACACCGCGCGACGCTCAATCTGTACATTGTTGGCACCCAACTCCACCAATTCCTTGGCCAGTACCTGCTCCAACCCTTTGAAGGTCTTTGCCAACATTTGAAACTCCTTACGCATATCTTTCTTTGACTTTTATCGTTACCTCTCCGATGCTACTCCGAAACAATACCTAACCCCTACCGAAGCAAAGGTTATTCCATCTACATATCTGCTAATAATAATTAGGGATTAGAATCTTAGAATAAACTCAATTGCTCGTCAATAGGTTTACTATCCTCAGGCACTTCGTTGGTGATAGTAAATGGTACATCCACACTGGCAGACCCTGTCTCTACTTCTGACTCAGCCATTGCAGCATCATCTGCTGTTTCGTCATCTATAGACTCTTCTACCACAGGTGCAGGAGTAATATCTTCTATCTTAGCTATCTCTAGCGTAGAGAAGCGCTTGCCCTTAGCTTTTGGCGACTTCACATCAATAAACTCGGACATCAATACCTCCATCGCGGGCTTGCTTTCGTCTGTAAAACAGATACGAATTTGTGCCTCTTCGCTATCAGACAACACTATGATGCGGCTATCTGTATTCTCGCCTAGCATATTCTGCAACTTAGCCTGTGCATCGAATTGGAAACGCTTGCCGTAATAATATCCCAAGTCGGCGTTCCACATCGCCAGTGACCATACCTTCTCGCTGTCGAACTTCTCAATGCGCCAAATGTTTTGATCAAAGTGAGCGGTCAGATCGAAGTTGCTCAGGTAGTAACCTCCATTATTGGTGATGACCAATATACGATCCTCCTCTACAAACTCACCCAAGTATATGCCTTGTCCATCATAGTTCAATCGCAAGATATCTGGATCAAACCATACTTTGCGTCCGCCTAATGTGGAGTGACCCTTTTGCTTCATAGTAATGGACTTGACCTCATACTTAGTCAGCACATTGCCTCGTGCGGTACGACTCTTGATGGCTAGTTCGCTCAAGTCCTTGATCACCTCCATCTTCTTGAGATGCAGAGCCGGCTTGAGCTGAATCTTGATCACCTCAGCTTCGCCGTTAGGGTTGGCTGTGAAGTACATCACTCGTGAACCCGCCTTGCCTTGAGTCAAGTCATACTCTTTCTCGCGAGCTACACCCGTCACAGCAAAACGCTTCATATAGTATATACCCTTCTTACCGTCGCGGTAGATGGCATTATAGATAGTGCGATGGTCGTTCTTGCGGAAGATATCGATATGGATGATATCCGTGCCTACAAACACTTTTTCCGCCACCTTCACGATCTTGTATTTTCCGTCCTTATGGAAGATAATCACCTCATCGATATCCGAGCAATTGAATAGATATTCATCCTTCTTTAATCCCGTACCGATAAAGCCATCCGCACGGTTGATATATAGTTTCTCATTCGCCTCTACCACCGTCTTGATGTTGATGTTGGCGAAGTTGCGCACCTCCGTACGACGAGGATACAACTGACCATACTTCGCCTTCAACGAATCAAACCATGCGATGGTATAATCATTCAGATTCTTAAGATTCTTTATCGTAGCCTTGATCTTCTTGTCTAGATCACGCATCAATTCATCCGCCTTCTTCGAGTCGAAGCGCGTGATACGGATCATGCGAATCTCAAACAACCGCTCGATATCCTCGCGACGCACTTCGCGAATCAACTTCTCCTTCCATGGCCCCAATGCTTGGTCCACAAAAGCAATCAGTTTTTCCTTGTCAGGCGCCTCTTCGTAGCCCTTCTCCTTATATATGCGATTCTCTATGAAAATCTTCTCGAGTGAGGTAAAGAAGTATTGCTCCTCCAATTCGGCCTTCTGAATCTCTAGCTCCCATTTCAGCAGCGCCTTGGTATGCTCTACCGACATGCGTAGCAGCTCACTAATGGTGGTGAAAATAGGCTTCTTGTCTTGCACCACGCAGCAGTTCGGCGAGATGTTCACCTCGCAATCGGTAAAGGCATATAGCGCGTCGATCGTCTTATCCGACGAACTACCCGGTGCCAATTGCACTTCGATACGAGCTTCTTCGGCCGTGAAATCATCCACCTTGCGCACCTTAATCTTGCCTTTTTGCACAGCGCGCATGATGGTCTCGATAATTTTGGAGGTAGTTGTGCCAAAAGGAATCTCGGTGATAATCAGCGTGCGATTATCATCCGACTTCTGTATCTTGGCGCGAATACGAACCGCACCTCCACGCTCGCCATCGTTGTAGCGACTCACATCAATCTCGCCACCCGTTGGGAAATCGGGATACAGCTGAAACTCCTCTCCGCGCAAGTAAGCCAACGCAGCATCGCAAATCTCGCAGAAGTTGTGAGGCAGAATCTTAGAGTTCAAACCTACAGCAATACCTTCCACGCCTTGAGCCAATAGCAATGGAAACTTAATGGGCAGGTGAATAGGTTCCTTCTTTCGGCCGTCATACGACATCATCCATTGCGTAGTCTTAGGGTTGAAGACAGTGTCTAAGGCGAATTTACTCAGGCGAGCTTCTATATAACGGGGCGCCGCAGCACCATCACCCGTCAATGTATTACCCCAGTTACCTTGACAATCTATTAGCAGATTCTTCTGCCCCAATTGCACCAACGCATCGCCAATACTAGCATCACCATGAGGGTGATACTGCATCGTTTGTCCTACAATATTGGCTACCTTGTTAAACTTACCATCGTCCACACACTTCATCGCATGCAAAATACGACGCTGTACAGGCTTTAAGCCGTCCTCAATTGCGGGGACAGCACGCTCTAATATCACATACGAAGCATAGTCCAAGAACCAATCTTGGTACATGCCCGTCAAATGCTGTTTGATTGCGTCGGTATGATCTGACATAGATGGCTTGACGGTAAGTTACTATTTGTATACCTTAAAGGTATTTCTTGTTAATAAAAATGTGGGCAAAGAGACCGCCGATCTCCAATACCAAACCTGTTGCTAACAAGCCGTTAACTTGTACGCCAAAGAAATATACTGCCAAGCATACTACACCTAGCAATACTAAGATAGCACCTAAACTTTTCAAAAATGTATTCATATCGTTTGTTGTGTTTATGTTGTCTGTTCCAAAAATCGCTACAAAGGTACAACTTTTTTTTGAATTACGCAAAATAATTCTATTTTTTTATTCGCCACATCCCACCAGGCATCGATTTTACTACATCATCCAGCTCCAGCATTACCAACTCGGAGGCTACTAAATTGTATGCCAACTGCGTTTCCATGACCAACTGATTGATATGCAACCCCTCTTCGGCCTCTCGCAATAAGTCTATCAATTGTCTTTGTGTGGCAGTCAGTTCTACCATTAACTCCACCATGGTCGTTTGCTTGGGTTGCTTTGTTTCTACCTGCCATTGCATAGCTGCGATCAAGTCTTCTGCACCTTCAATCAACTGCGCCTTGTTGTGTTTGATCAAATCATTGCACCCTGCGCTACATTCGTCATCATGCCTGCCGGGCATGGCAAACACATCGCGCCCATAATCCACAGCCATATCCGCCGTAATCAACGAACCTCCTTTCTGCTTCGACTCAACCACCACCAAGGCATCTGCCAACCCAGCCACAATACGGTTGCGAGCCACGAAATTAAAGCGCTCAGGCTCAGTGCCACAACAATATTCCGTCAGTATGCCACCATTGTCTAATGCTTGTACTGCCACTTGTCGATGTACTGAAGGGTAAATCCTGTCTAATCCGTGAGCAGGGATAATAATAGTTGGTATACCTGCTTCTATGGCAGCCCTATGTGCCGTCACATCTATGCCATAAGCCAAGCCACTCACAATGGTCAATCCTGGCACACGCTCCGCCAAATTCAAAACCAATCTTCTGCACCAGTCTTTACCTCGCTCACTAGGCATTCGAGTGCCTACTATACTTACCGCATGCTTCGGATTGACATCTACTGCACCTTTGGAGTATAGCAGCAACGGAGCATCTACACATTGCGCCAAACGATAGGGATAATTTGCATCTTTGTAGTAATACAACCCTATCCCATGCTTCTCAATGAATGCTAATTCTTTTTCGGCAAATGCCATCGCTTCTCGGCTTAACCACTCAGGATAGCGAGCCGCAGCCTCCGTGGCTGTTGGGTATTCATCCAACAACCGACGTAACTGACGCTGGCGCGTTCTATTCCCCCATGTCAATGCTATTCTATTGAGCCACTCTTCGCGCATACCATTTCTGACTTATCCACCATACTGACGCACCCACTAGCACACCTATACCATCTGCCATCCAATCTCCCCATTCCCCCGTACGAGGATAGAAAAATCGGTCTTGCAAAATCTCTATTAGCCCACCATATGTCACAGGAAACACCAATCCTACTATCCACATTTGCCAAGGCCTTAACCCCGCCTTTTTGCTGTCCCATAACATCACTAAGCTCAACACAGCAAAAGCCAACCAATGCACCCACTTATCGCCATCCTCTATCGGAGGCAATTGATACAATGGCTTGCGTAGCAAACAACCATAGGCAATCGTGCCTATCACTAATACACTATGCCAATATGTTAGAGCTTTTCGCCAAAACATAAATCGCCCGCATCGCCTAAACCAGGGACAATGTATTTCTTCTCATTCAGCATGGGATCAATCACAGCACACCACAATGTGACATCCTCGGGCATGGTCTTATTGAGATAGGATATGGCTTGTGGCGTTGCAAATAGGCATGCCAAATGCACATTCTTGGGTGTACCATGGCTCAATAGTGCCTTGTATCCTACTTCCATCGACAAACCAGTAGCTAGCATTGGATCTACTAACAGCAAAGTCTTACCCTCAATAGATGGGGCTGCCAAATATTCCGACACTATCTCGATCTGCATCTCGCCTCGTCTACCAATAGTCTCTTTGCGGTAAGCACTGATAAACGCATTCTCCGCTTTGTCAAACATATTCAAAAACCCTTGGTGCATTGGCAAGCCAGCCCGCAACAAAGTGCCTATCACCACTTTATCTTGTGGCACTGCCACTTCCGCTACAGCTAATGGCGTCTGCACTGGCTCCACAGCATAAGTCAATTGCTTGCTGATTTCTACTGCCATAATCTCGCCGATACGCTCAATATTGCGACGAAAACGCATACTATCTGTTTGCGTATCTACACTACGCATCTCCTTTAAGTACTGATTTAGCAACGATGGTTGCTCTGATAGATTGATTACTTTCATGGTCTTTTTTATATAAAACGCTGCAAAATTACAATATTTTTTTTACATACACAAATCTATTTTCATTTTTGTCCACACTCCTTTTATAGTTGCACGCGTAGCAATCCATGCACATCTGTGCGGTGGCTCTTGCGGTCATTCTCTGCAGCCCAATTTAGTTGATATACTGTCTCGCTTACCCGCAGATATACCGAGAAGATATCGTTAATCTTATACCGTGCATTCACCCAAAAACGTCCACCCAATCCATACACAAACGGAATAGCATATGCATACAACACATCATTCTCATAGATATATACGCGGTTATTCCACTCCCTCGCATCAAACGCTTGCGCCCTCAACTGCAACACGATTGGCACTTCTGAAAACCGATATTCCACATCTTGTAGTACCGACCAACCATATGTCCACGTTCCTTCTGCCTGCACCATATTGCCATCCGCTTGCGTCTTCATCTTCCATAGACCAAACTCATACACCATGTTCCATCTGAGTGAATAAGTGTCTTTTTCGTCTTTGCGTTTTACTCGAAAACGCGTATGCATTCGGTAGTCTTTCTGCGGTATAAAATCGGCTTGTGCCATTGTCTCAAAACCCGTTTTCCACACATCTCCAAATGCCGACAACTGCCAGTTCTTCAATCGATTATATTCTACTCCTAAATATCCTCCATGCTCATCTTTCATCCTCGACCATGAGCACAACGAATTGGCATACACATTATCAAATTCAGGCGAATAATACCTATAAATCGCCAACAAATTCACATCCGATATGGGTCTATATCGCACACCCGTTATCACGCCCACTCTCCATTTATTTCCATGACTTGTAGCCACTTCACCCCAAATATCTACTTTACCCATATTCCACCTCGCATTCACACCCATCACTCCGCTCGTCGCTCGCCTTTTAGCCTCTAAACTGTAGCTCGCTTGCGAGCGTTCTCTAAACTGCGACAAAGTCGCCTTTATAGTCTCCACCGCCGTTACGCCTACTTTCAGCCGATTCCATCGGCCTGTTGCATTCACGCCCACCACATGATTCCACGCATCCTCTTTGCCTTTGCGAAGCGAATAAAACGCACTCACATCTGCCCTGCTGCTCACCCTTGCCGTCGCACCCACACCATGAAAATAGTTATAACTATCGCCTACCGAACTATATTTCTTCAACCCCTCATCCGTCGTAGCAGTTGACTGAATATAAGCACTTTTTCCTCGTTTGAACGGGCTACCAACCACCAATCCATAACCAAAACTCGCTTGATAATTACCAACCACTACAGTTTTCATCGGTCCAATATCCTTCAGTTGAATATATCCTCCATAATCAATTTCTTCCCATGGAACTCCCGTTGAACGACCGATTGTCACACCCGCCTGCACACGATTTTGATAATTAAACCGATACCTAAGTTTCCCATACATAGGATCACCTTCAAAATCCTCGATATTTCGCGCATCCATTCTCAGCGTCATTTCATGCTTTGCATAGTGAAACACCTCTCGAAAATAAATTTTCTCCCTTAATGAAGCCATTCCCTTCAGGGAGGGGTCGGGGGTAGGCTTAACCTCAACAAACGGCAACAAATTCCGTATCTCATAATCCTTTAGACAATCAATCAGTTGCAGTTCATAAATCTCCTTAAAACCATGCTCATATTGATATAGTAATATTGCATCTATTTGTTCTTCACTCAAAAACATCAACTGACTCAGCTCATCCGCATTCGTATGATTCAAATCGATAGGATTCGCCGCTATATTCATCAACTGTTCCTGTACATCCTCCTGCAGTATCTCGTCGTCTTCCGAAAGTTGGTTGTATATATCTTCTAATACATCTTCTATCGCCACACTCTGACCATGCGTAGCCAATACCACACACAGACCTACCAACGACAATATCCATCTAATTCCTTTCATTTCACCTGCAAAAGTACTAAAAATAACGCAAATATCCCAACATTTGCAAAAAAATTTTGTGTTAACACAAATTACTCGTATCTATGCACCCGAAAATGAAACCAAATAGACCATACCTCCGTATTTTTAATACGCTGCTCATTCTTGCGGCGTATGGTTATTTGGCATATCGTCTTATCATTTTTGACGATTATTCATCTTTTCTCAGCGCCTTTCAAACCAGCAATATCGGTCTGTGGCTCACCCTCATCGCCACCCTTCTGCTCATGCCTCTCAATGTCGTAGCAGAGGCGGGCAAATGGCGTCTGCTACTTCGCAAAACCGAACCCATGACTATTTGGGGTGCTCAACGCCAAGTCTACTACGGCTATGTAGGCGCATTC
>JAZSGL010000017.1:0-37269 GCA_045532735.1 Paludibacteraceae bacterium
GAAGCAAGGAACGCTATTCCATAGCGAAGCATCCTAAAAAAGCGCATTTTCTTGCATATGTGAGAAAAATTTTGTACCTTTGCAGCGCAAAGGTATTTGTACCATGGCAGACAAAGGCAACGAAATACTCATTACAGGCGCGCGCGTGCACAACTTAAAGAATGTGGATGTGCGTATTCCGCGAGACAAACTTGTGGTCATTACAGGTCTGTCAGGTAGCGGTAAATCATCGCTTGCCTTTGATACCATCTTTGCCGAAGGTCAACGCCGCTATATGGAGACTTTCTCTTCCTACGCTCGCGGCTATATCGGCACTATGCAGCGTCCTGATGTGGACAAGATCACTGGCCTTTCTCCCGTTATTAGTATTGACCAAAAGACCACCTCACGCAATCCACGAAGTACCGTGGGTACTGTCACAGAGGTGTATGACTACATGCGCCTTCTCTTCGCGCGTGCCGCTGATGCCTACTCTTATGCTACAGGCGAGAAAATGGTGCAATATACTGATGACCAAATACTGGATCTTATTCTCCGTGAGTATGCAGGACAAAAAGTGCTGATTCTAGCTCCTATGGTCAACAACCGCAAAGGTCACTACAAAGAACTCTTTGAGACCATTCGTCGTAAAGGATTCTTGCATGTGCGTGTGGATGGCGAAGTGCAGGAAATATACTCTGGCATGAAATTGGACCGCTATAAAAATCACACTATTGAAGCGGTGGTCGACCGCCTCAAACTCAAGACAGAAAGCGATGAAGAAGACCTAAAACGCCTTCGTGCATCGGTGGATCAAGCCATGCGTATGGGTGACGGAGTGATGGCGATTTGTGCGCATGGCGCACAGGCGATGAGGCGAGAAGGTGATGAGGTGAGAGGCGATGTAATACGTTACTTCTCTCGTCACCTGATGTGTCCAACTACGGGCATGAGTTATGCCGAACCTGCTCCACATACATTTTCGTTCAACTCACCACAGGGCTGGTGCCCTACATGTAGGGGACTTGGCCGAGTGAAATCGGTTAATATCGGCGAAACGGTTAATGACGGAGAATTAGACAATATTATCCGTGATGATGAGAATTGGTACACACGCATGTTGGAGTATGTACAACAGCCTGACGATGAGAAGGAGGAGAAAGAAGAGGTATGGTGCGAGTGCCCTGCATGTAAAGGTCAGCGTCTTAGTCGTGAATCCTTGAGTTTCCGCATGGCGGATAAGAATATCGCCGAACTCTCGGCGATGGATATTACTGACCTCAGAGCGTGGTTAATGAATGTGCCTGCTAAGTTAAGCAACAAGCAACGCGCGATAGCTGAACCAATTATCAAAGAAATCATATCCCGTTTAGGCTTTATGCTTAGCGTAGGACTATCATACCTTTCCCTTTCTCGCTCATCAGACAGTCTATCGGGTGGTGAGAACCAGCGTATTCGCTTGGCAACACAAGTGGGAAGTAAACTGGTCAATGTTCTCTACATCCTCGACGAGCCAAGTATTGGCTTGCACCAACGAGATAATCAACGTTTGATCGACTCGCTGAAACAACTGCGAGACATGGGCAACTCCGTGATCGTGGTAGAGCACGATGAGGATATGATGCGTCAAGCGGATTATATTATTGACATAGGTCCTAAGGCAGGTCGTTTGGGTGGACATATTGTGTTTAGTGGTACGCCAGCAGAACTGCTGAAAGCAGATACGCTGACAGCGAAGTATCTTCGCGGAGAACTCTCCGCTACCTTGCCTCTCGCCTCATCGCCTCTCGCCTCATCGCCTAATAGTATTACGTTGCGCGGGTGTCGCGGAAACAACCTGAAGGGTGTGGATGTAACTTTTCCACTAGGAAAGATGATTGCAGTAACGGGTGTGTCGGGTAGTGGTAAATCTACCCTCATTAACCAAACGCTTTATCCTATTTTGAGTCAGCACTTCTACCGCAGCCTACAAGCGCCATTGGCTTATGACAGCATAGAGGGTGTTGAGCATATCGACAAGGTGATTGGTGTGGACCAATCCCCTATTGGTCGTACTCCACGCAGTAATCCTGCTACCTATACAGGCGTGTTTACGGATATTCGCAATCTCTTTGCGCAATTGCCAGAGAGTAAGATTCGCTCGTGGAAAGCGGGCCGCTTCTCGTTTAACAACTCGGGTGGCCGCTGTGAGGAGTGTAGCGGCAATGGTTATAAGACCATCCAGATGCACTTCCTACCGAATGTGTATGTGCCATGCCAGGTGTGTGGCGGACAACGCTATAATCGCGAAACATTGGAGGCTCGCTTTAAGGGCAAATCGATTGCCGATGTATTGGATATGACGATCAACCAAGCAGTAGAGTTTTTTGAGAGTCAACCGAATATCTTAAAGAAAATCAAAACCTTGCAGGATGTTGGTTTGGGGTATATCAAGTTAGGTCAATCATCCACTACATTGTCAGGAGGTGAGAGTCAGCGTGTGAAACTTGCCACAGAACTGGCTCGCCCTAGTACGGGTAAGACTTTGTATATATTAGATGAACCCACCACAGGTTTGCACTTTGAGGATGTTCGTGTGTTAATGGGGGTACTTAGGCAGTTGGTGGATAAGGGTAATACCGTGATTATCATAGAGCACAACCCTGATGTCATTCGTTCGTGTGATTATTTGATTGATATGGGACCAGATGGCGGGCGCGAAGGTGGCACAGTCGTTGCTACCGGTACGGTGGAGGATATACGCAATCATCCTGATAGTATAACGGGAAGGTATATTTAGGGTTAAATGTTCAAGGCTAAAGGTTAGAGGTTAAAGGCTAGAGAAGATGAATGCATTATTGACATTAACATTGGTCATCGGTATCATATGGTTTGTGCCATTGCTGTGCCGTAAGATTCATGTGCCTAGTATTGTAGGCTTTATTTTGGCGGGCATCGTGATTGGTCCATCTGTCTTGAATCTCTTGGGCGAGAGTCCTTCGATCAAGATTCTGGGCTCACTAGGCATGCTCTATATTATGTTTCAATCAGGTAGTGAGATTGATATCAATGACTTCAAACAATACAAGTATCGTTCCTTGTTCTTTGGTTTGTGTACTTTCTTCATACCTTTTGGTTTAGGTCTCATTACCAGCCAATACCTGCTCCCTTATGGTTGGTTGCCAAGTCTGTTGCTAGGTGCGATGTATGGTAGTCACACGCTGATGACTTATCCTATTGTTAGTCGCTATGGTGTGCAAAAGAATGTGGCGGTCAATATCACGGTAGGTGCTACAATGGTGGCTATAATCTTGTCACTCATTGTGTTAGCCATAGTAGAAGGTTGGAGTCGCTCGGCGCAAAGTGTCACAGACTATGCGGTCCAATTGGCATTGGTGGCTGTTTTCTTGCTGAGCGTGTTATGGCTTTTTCCACGCTTTGCACGCATGTTCTTTAAACGTTATCGCGACCCTATTTCTGAGTTTATGGTGGTGATGTTGATGTTGGTAGGTAGTGCATTGCTAGCAGATTTGGCAGGTTTGGAAGGAATCTTAGGAGCCTTCCTTTGTGGTGTGTCACTCAATCGCCTCCTACCAAATCGTTCGCCACTGATGGGACGCATCAACTTTGTGGGAAATAGTATCTTCGTACCATTATTCCTCATTAGTGTGGGATTAATGATTGATATTCAAGCCTTCTGGACTAGTTGGACGACAGTGACGATAGCGGTCGTGATGATTACCACCAAGTTAATCAGTAAGAGTCTGTCCGCATGGATTGCTCAAATAGTTTTCCGTTTTTCTAAACACGAGCGACAATTGGTGTTTGGACTTTCGCATGCTACTGCAGCGGGTACATTGGCGATTGTTACAATTGCTTATCAGATGGGACTCTTGTCTTCGGATGTGCTAAACGCTTCTGTCCTAATGATTTTAGTATTGTGTACCACTGCTAGTTTCATAACCGAGCATGCGGCTAAAGAGTTGGCGTTGCAAGAAAGTGCTAAACTCGAATCCGATCACGAGGACGACTATTGGTTACTCACTTCCGTGGGTAGAGACTTGCGTCCAACGCTGCGCGAGATTGGAGAGATGGCTACTTTGGATAACATTGAGATTAAGCAATCAGCCGATTGGCAAGATGTGTCAAATATGATAGAACATACTAGCAAATCAGTAATTGTATATAATGAGGTACAACCTATTAATACGATCAATCGTTTGGTAGTTGCCGTTCCACGATATGCTGAGAAAGAGCGTGACTTTATCACATGCTTTGGTTTGGTGCGTCGTTTGGCTGGAGAGTTAGGTGCGAAGGTGGTGTTTTATGCGCATCCTGATACACAAGTAGCACTGCAAACTATGTGTCGTCGTCCTGGTAAGTATCTCCGTGCTTCTTTCCGCAATATGGAAGGATGGGAAGAGGTGGGGATAATTTCTCAGACTATAGTTGATAATGATATGTTGGTACTCTTGTCATCTCGTAAGTCCACAGCTAGTTACAACCCTCTTTTTGAGGAAATTCCTATGATGCTGCGACAATATTTCACAAATTTCAGTTCGATGGTAGTTTATCCCGAGCAGTTGACGGGTGGGCCAGACATGGATACATTGCTCACAGAAATTCCTCCAGCGAGCAAGACATGGTCGATGATTTCGAGTGTCAAACAGTGGGTAAAGAAATTAATTTTTAGACACATTTAATGCGAAGTAAATTACATTCTATAGCACAGACATTTATTGGGAGTGTTGGTGAGGATTTGCCTCGTTACACTTTTGTATTCCCCAATCAGCGTGCAGGTTTATTTTTCCGAAAATATCTTTCGGAGTATGTGACTAAACCCATGTTTGCTCCTCGTGTGATGAGTATTAATGAATGTTTTGCTGAGTTGTCTGATTTACGAGTGGCAGATCAGTTGACGCTATTAATGCGCCTATATAGTGAATATAGATGTTTGAAACCTAATGCTGAAACACTAGATCAATTTCTATATTCGGGAAAGATGATGTTGGCGGATTTCTCGGAGATAGATAATCACTTGGTGCAGCATGTGGAGGCATTGTTCGCTTCTATTACTGATTTGCGCGCTATCGATGAGCGATTCCAATACCTTACTGCTAATCAGCGGAAGGCGATGGCACGTTTTTGGAAAGAGTTTCAAGACTCCGATAAGCATCATCCTGATATGGAGATGCATAGAAAATTCTTGCACACATGGGATTTGCTATATCCGCTTTATATTGCTTTACGTGATAATTTGCTTCGTGATGGATTGGCATATGAGGGTATGTTGCATCGTGAGGTATTGGCTAATTGGGAAGCGATTCCTGTGGAGCGTTTTAAGGAACAGTATGTGTTTGTTGGTTTTAACGCATTGACGACTTCTGAACGCGAATTGATGCTTCGTTTACAAGAGATGGGAAGAGCTGATTTCTATTTTGATTATGATAGTCCATATTTGAGCGACCCGCAGAATAGGGCATCACTATTTATGGAGGAGAATCAGCGCCTTTTCCAATCGAGATACAATCTTCTTGACTCACGACTCTCAACATCAACCAGCGAAACTCCGAAGATTTCACTCGTCTCTGTCCCTTCTACTGTAGGTGAAGTGCATGAAGTTCATCGCATATTGTCAGAGATTATGACTGATAATTGTCAGGATTTAACCCGAACAGCAGTAGTACTGCCTGATGAGCAGTTGCTGATCCCATTGCTGAATGCTTTTCCAGAGTCTGTGAAAAAGATCAATGTCACCATGGGTTACCCTCTACGTGCTACTTCGGTATATATGCTAGTAAACAATCCTGAGCAATTCTTGCGACCAATGCCAGTAGCCCCAGCAGCTTTCCTTTCACAAATGCGTGAGTATTTACATGCGCAACTTCATACTAATACTTCTGAAGCAATTTATCAATTAAATACGGTTCTTGATCGATTGGAAGCGGCTTTAGCTGCGTATCCACAGATTGCGTTTACGGTGAGTGATATGCTGCAATTACTAAAGATGCTTACTCTAGAGACGACAATCCCTTATGAGGGTGAACCGCTTGATGGATTGCAGGTAATGGGTGTACTGGAAACTCGTGCATTGGATTTTGATAATATCATTATCACAGATTTTAATGATGATCTCTATCCGGGACGGTTTGGAGGGAGTAGTTTTATACCATATGTATTACGTGTAGGGTTTGATATGCCAACCCCTGATAGACAAAATGCCATCTTTGCGTACAACTTCTACCGCATGCTTTCTTATGCTAAAAATGTGTGGTTAATTACCAATTCCGCAGCGGATGAGCAACATTCAGGTGAAGTATCTCGTTATTTCTATCAGATGGTTTGGCAATATAATATGGATATTCGTCAGACTACTATAACCTATTTGCTCAATTCTAGTGTTACTGAAACGCAGTGTTTTGCCATCCCAAAGGATCTGCGCGCAGTGCAACTGAATCATCTGTCTGCTTCGGCTCTGGGCACTTATTTGCGTTGTCCTAAGTCATTTTATTTTAGATATATCGAACATCTAAAAGAGCCTGATCTTGATGAATCGGTATCGGTAAGCGATTCTACTTTGGGTAATGTATTACACGCAATAATGCAGCAATTATATATTCCTTTTGTGGGAAAGAATGTAACGGCTTCTACGATTCAAAGATTGATGGATAAGGTTAATGATGATGCATATTGGAATGCGCTCGCTCCATTACAGGACCTTAAGGGAGATACTTTGGCGAGAAATGTGATTCGCTCGTTGGTAAATAATATCCTCAACTATGACTATACGCAAACTCCGTTTGTGTTTATACAGGCGGAGATGCCAGTGAATATAGAATTGCCCAATGGCATGAATATTAGAGGTACAATTGACCGCCTGGATTATAAGGCTGGAGTAGTGCGTGTGATTGATTATAAGACAGGCTCTACAGATCTCCTTTATAAGTCGATGGAAGATGTGTTTGGTGTAGTTCCTACCGCAGAAGGTGGAAGTTACTGCTTGCGTAACAAAGGAAAAAGCCAGATATTGCAGACAATGCTCTATTGTTGGATCATGTCAGAGCAATATCCTTCTGTTGCCCCCTATGTGTATGCGGCAAGACGCCTTGCGGATGTCACAACAATAGCTAGTATACATACAAGCAATTCGGATGAACCAATCTTATTTGATGAAGATATAAGGCAGGCATTTGTCGTTGAATTAACTCAACTCATTGATGAGATTCGTAATCCAGAAATACCATTTATGCCCTGCGCGGAAGATCAACCCTGTGCATATTGTGCATTCATCTCTCTTTGTGGAAGACAGGTGAAGAAGTAGTATGATAATGTAAAGCTAAAAATACAAAATACAAATGTATTTGTATATTCCAAAAAAAAGTAGTACTTTTGTGGCGAAATGTGAAAACTTTAACCCCTATAAAATAGTAAAAATACTATCAACTTTAAAAACTTATAAATCGTATGACAATGACTAAAAGCCCATTGCAAATCGCTCGTGCTGCGTATCAACCAAAGATGCCAGTGGCTTTGCAAGGAAATGTGAGCCTTAAAGAAGGCGCAAAAACGCAGTCTGTAGCAGATCAAGAAGAGATCCTCAAACTCTTCCCTAATACCTATGGAATGCCTGTTATTGAGTTTGAACCTGCTGCGGAGGCAACCAATGTTAATGCATTTAATGTAGGTGTCATCCTATCTGGTGGTCAAGCCCCTGGAGGTCACAATGTGATTTGTGGTCTTTTCGACGCACTCAAGCGTATCAACCCAGAGAACAAACTTTATGGTTTCTTGGGTGGTCCTAGCGGTTTGGTAGATGGTAAGTATGCTGAATTGACAGCTGATGTAATCGACGAATATCGCAACACCGGTGGTTTTGATATCATCGGTTCTGGTCGTACAAAACTTGAGGAAACCGAGCAATTTGACAATGGTATCAAGGTATGCCAAGAGCTTGGTATCAAGGCTATTGTGATCATTGGTGGTGACGACTCTAACACCAACGCTTGCGTACTTGCTGAGTACTATATCCAAAAGAACTGTGGTATCCAAGTGATCGGTTGCCCTAAGACTATCGATGGTGACCTCAAGAACGAGATGATCGAGACTTCTTTTGGTTTTGACACGGCATGTAAGACTTTCGCAGAGCTTATCGGTAACATCCAACGCGACGCTAACTCTGCTAAGAAATACTGGCACTTCATCCGCCTCATGGGCCGTAGTGCTAGCCACATCGCACTCGAGTGCGCATTGCAAGCTCAACCTAATGTATGTCTCATCTCTGAGGAAGTTGAAGCTAAGAACATGACTCTCAACGAGGTGGTAGAGCAAATCGTAGATGTAATCGTAGCTCGTGCTGAGGCTGGCTTGAACTTCGGTACTATTCTTATCCCAGAGGGCCTTATAGAGTTTATTCCTGCTATGCGTATTCTCATCCAAGAACTAAATGACATGCTCGCTGAGAATGAGGAGTTTGCTGCTCTCGAAGGTGACGATGCTAAGCGTGAGTACGTGAAGAGCAAACTTACTCCAGCATCTTGTGATCTCTATCGCAGTTTGCCAAAGGGTATTGCTAAGCAGTTGACCCTTGATCGCGACCCTCACGGCAACGTAATGGTGAGCCAAATTGAGACAGAGAAACTTCTTATTGAGATGGTACAAAAGCGTCTTGCTCAGCTCAAGGCTACCGGTACATACAAAGGCAAATTTGCGGCCCTTAATCACTTCTTCGGCTACGAAGGTCGTTGCGCTATGCCAAGTAACTTTGATGCTGACTATTGCTATAGTCTTGGTAATACAGCTGCTCACCTCATTGCTGCAGGTAAGACAGGCTATATGGCATTGGTGAAGAACTTGACTAAACCTGCAAGTGAGTGGGTGGCTGGTGGTGTACCTGTTACTATGATGATGAACATGGAGCGTCGCCACGGTAAGATGAAACCTGTGATTCAAAAAGCATTGGTTGACCTCAATGGCGCACCATTCAAGTACTTAGTTGCTCACCGTGCAGATTGGGCTGATCCACAGCTTAGCTATATCTATCCAGGTCCAATCCAATACTACGGACCAAGTGAGGTGTGTGATCAACCTACGCGTACTTTGATGCTTGAGCAAGCTTGAAAAATCTAGCCTTGTTAATACTATTGATGGTTTCGAGTATGTGCCAAGCGCAGTACTCGAACCATCAGTTGTATCAAGCATATATCACGCGCGACATGAGCGTGTGGGAAGAATACATTGAATCAGCAGATTGGGATACTATGGACACGGAGCAGAGAAAACAACTGCTGAATTATGAGTATGGTTTTTCAGCCTATATGTTAGGAGTCAATGTGGAGAAAGCGAAAAGTTTGATTCAGCGTTTGGCTATCCACCTTGAACAGATGAAAAGTGAATTGCCTGAGGAGAGATATTGCGCTTACTTGGCGAGTGTATATACTTATCAGTTGGCGTTGGACAAAAGCCAGTTAATGAAATACGCCAAAGGTATTTATAGCAATATTGAACGTGCGATGGAATTGAATCCAAATGATCCGTTTGTCCTGTCCATGCAAGGAAATGTAGAGTTTTATAGTCCTTTTGGAAGCAAGAAAATTGCGTTGGCATATTTTCAGAAGGCGGATAGCTTGTATGATGTAGCAGGTGCTGACTATGAACGCTGGAATAGGCGTGCGGTGCAGATGACCTATATCCATTGCCTGAACAAACAGCGGAAGAAAGATGAGGCAAAAGCATTATGTGCGAAGTTGCTGGCTGAAGAACCAAGTAATGTAAATTTTCAACAACTATTGGAGGAGTTACATGCGACAAATTAAGAATCCATGGCTTGATATGGAGGGCTACAACTGTTTTGGATGTTGCCCTACAAATCCATACGGAGTAAAGATGCATTTCTATGAGGAAGGAGAGGATATAGTGTGCTTTTGGAAACCGCAGGATGATTATCAGTCATGGATCAATACATTGCATGGTGGAGTACAGTCGGTGTTGTTGGATGAAATTTGTGGTTGGGTAGTAGCCCATATTTTGCGCAAATCTGGCGTGACGGCTAAGATGGAAACTAGGTTTCGCAAGTCTGTGGCTATTGATCAAAAGTTCGTAGAGTTACGTGCGCGTTTGCGCGAGCAGAAGCGTAATATAGCTATCGTAGATGGCGAAATACGCAGTGCAGAAGGGGATTTGTTGGCAGAATGTAGTTGCACCTATTTTACTTTTGAACCTGGTAAAGCACCACACGAGGTACCTTATTTACCTACGGAGACTATCGGGGAGGAACTTACAAGGGAGGAAATACTGGGTAGATTTTAATGTTTAATAACTATTTACTTTAATTTATTATGAAACACCATTTTTTACATTATATGGATCAAGTGATCCATAATCGTTGGCGCGATGTCGCCTTTGTGGATTACGGAGAGAAAACACAATACACCCATGGTGAGGTGGCACAACAGGTACGTCGCTTTCACAAATTGTTCCGACAGTTGGGTATTATGCCAGGAGATAAGATTGCTATTGCTAGTCGTAACTGTTCCAATTGGGTAGTGAGTTATATGGCGATTATGTCGTACAAGGCAGTTGCAGTAACGCTACTGCAGGATTTCAAGGCAGATGACTTGGCGCGCCTTATTGAGCACTCTGATTCAAAGATGCTCATTGTAGGACCTTATGTATGGCGCGAGTTGCAGCACCAACACTTGCCTGAATTACAAGCAATCATGTCTATGGATGATTTCTCTTTTATCCATTTGGCCGAGCCTTGTAAGGGTAATGTAGAGCATATCATGAGCGAGGAGAGTACACTGACAGAGAACACTTTCTTCTCTCTAGTGCAAGACGGTGAGATTGATTTGGATTCGTTGGCACTCATCAATTATACATCGGGTAGCACTGGTTCTCCTAAAGGCGTTATGATCAGTCACCGCTCCCTGTCTAATAACACTGAAAATGGTCAACATATCTTGCCTGTAGAACCAGGACAACGCGTAGTGTCTATGCTCCCATTGGCGCATATGTTCGGTCAGTTAGCGGATTTCTTGTATCCATTTAGCGCGGGTGCGACTATTTACTATTTGACGAAAGCGCCAACACCTAGTCTGTTGCTTAAAGCAATGGCAGATGTTAATCCATATCTAGTAGCCACAGTGCCACTAGTAATTGAGAAAATTCACAAGAAGAAATTGGATCCACTATTGAGTAAAGCAGTCTTGAAATTCTGCTGGTATACACCAGGTATCATGAATTTGATTCGTGCGTATGTGAAGAAATCTCTTGTGAAGGCATTTGGCGGACAGGTGCGCTATTTCCTTTGTGGTGGAGCAGCGATGAACCCCGTAGTAGAAAAGTGCCTCATGGATGTCAACTTCCCATTGTCAATTGGTTTTGGAATGACAGAATGTGGACCTCTTGTCAGCGGTTTACCACCTAAGTATTTCAAACGTCGTAGCTGCGGTGCCCCTGTACCAGGTATGGAGGCAAAGATTGATAATCCTAACGAGAAGGGAGAAGGCGAAATCTTAGTTCGAGGTGAGAATGTAATGATGGGTTACTACAAGAACGAGGAGGCTACCCGCGCAGTATTTACTGAGGATGGGTGGCTTAGAACAGGTGATTTGGGTTATATGGATAAGAAGCAGAATATCTATATCCGCGGTCGTATCAAGAGTATGTTCCTTGGTGCAAGTGGACAAAATATTTACCCAGAGGAGATCGAAGATAAACTTAATAACCAAGCAGGTGTGGCAGAAAGTGTCGTGGTGGAACGAGAAGGAAAATTGATAGGTTTGGTTTTCCCAGATGAGGAGGCTACTAGAGGATTCTCTAAGGACGATATTGTCCGTATGATGAAAGAGAATTTGAAGAAATTGAACGATCTATTGCCTACTTATTCTCGCGTTCACGATATAGAAGTGAAGGACGAACCATTTGAGAAAACGCCTAAGAAGAGTATTAAACGATTCTTGTATAAGTAAAAGTTGTACAAACAAATGAGATTGCCAAATGGTAATCTCATTTGTTATATTATGTAGTTCTTATATAGTATCACTCCATTGCTTGGAGTTTATCCTCCATTTGTAGCCATTCATCGCGAAGTCGTGCGGCGGTGTCGAAGTCGAGATTCTTTGCTGCCGCTAACATCGCACGGCGTTGCTTCTCGCTAGCTTTTTCTAGTTCCTTCTTTGTATATTGCTGCCAAGGAGCAGATTGCCATGCATCGTGAATCTTCTGCTCAAGGGCCGCTTTCTCCGCTTGTTCTTTACGCATAAGGGCAATTAAAGGACTAGACTCAATTGCCTTATTAAGTGCTTTAGGCGTGATGCCATGTTCTGTATTATATGCGATCTGCTTGCTGCGGCGTCGATTGGTTTCATCAATGGTCTTCTTCATGGATGGCGTAATCTTATCTCCATACATGATGACCATACCATTCGGGTGTCTAGCTGCGCGGCCAGCTGTTTGTGTAAGGGAGCGGTGATCGCGTAGGAATCCCTCTTTATCGGCATCAAGAATAGCTACAAGTGACACTTCAGGTAAATCCAATCCCTCGCGCAATAGGTTTACACCCACGAGTACATCGTAGATACCTTTACGCAGATCCTCCATGATTTGTATTCTTTCGAGTGTGTCGATATCGGAGTGAATATACGCAGATCGGATACCATAGCGTCGCAGGTACTCGTCCATCTCCTCCGCCATGCGTTTGGTGAGGGTTGTGACTAGTACGCGTTGCTCATTGGCAACACGCAGACGGATCTCCTCCATTAGGTTGTCCACCTGATGTTCGCATGGACGGACATGTATTTCTGGGTCGAGCAAACCAGTAGGACGGATCAGTTGATCTACGAATATACCATTGGAGCGTTTGAGCTCATAATCAGCAGGAGTGGCAGAAACATATATGGTTTGTCCAGTCTTTCCCTCAAACTCCTCGAAGGTGAGTGGACGGTTGTCCCTCGCTGCAGGCAAACGGAATCCGTATTGAACGAGGTTGTTCTTTCGTGCTTTGTCGCCTCCATACATTGCATGAATTTGGGGAACGGTGACATGGCTCTCGTCGATGACCAACAAAAAGTCCTTGGGAAAATAATCTAGCAAACAATAGGGTGGTGTACCAGCCTGTCTTCCATCGAAATAGCGGCTATAGTTCTCAATACCAGAGCAGTATCCTAGTTCCTGTATCATCTCTATATCGTACTTGACGCGCTCCTCAATACGCTTAGCATATAGTGGCTCTCCGATATCGTGGAAATATTGGACTTGGTTAGCTAGGTCACCCTTGATTTGGCTAATAGCATCTGCTTGCTTCTCAGGATTGGTGCAGAAGATAGTGGCTGGGTATATGTTGTAAGCTTCAAATTCTTCGATGACCTGATTTGTGGCGGAATCAAGGGTCATGATAGCGTCGATCTCATTACCAAAGAATTCAATGCGCAAGATATAGTCTGCGTAGGCAAGAGATATATCCACTGTATCGCCCTTAACGCGGAACTTACCCCGTGTGAGTTCGTTGTCATTGCGGATGTATTGTGAATCAACTAATTGGTTGAGAATATTACTCATGTTACGCATCTCACCTCGTGATACGGAGATGCATGATTGACTGAAGTCTTGTGGATTGCCTATGCCATAGAGACAACTTACGGAGGAAACAACGACGACATCTTTTCGTCCGCTGAGTAAGGCTGAGATAGCAGATAGTCGTAGTCGGTCTATCTCCTCATTGATGCTCAGATCTTTCTCTATATAAGTATCGGTAGTCGGGATATATGCCTCGGGTTGATAATAATCGTAGTAGGATACGAAATATTCAACGGCATTATTGGGAAAAAACTGCCGCATCTCGCTATATAGCTGTGCGGCAAGGGTCTTGTTGTGGCTTAGAATGAGAGTAGGACGGTTGATTTTGGCAATGACATTGGCAATAGTAAAAGTCTTACCTGAACCAGTAACGCCTAACAATGTTTGTGCCTCAGCACCCGCCTGAATGCCATCCACCAACTGGTGGATGGCTTCGGGTTGATCACCTGTAGGGCGGTATGGGGAGTTGAGGGTGAACATAGTGTATGGGGTTATGGGGTGATGATGAGTTTACCAGATGTGATTCTTCGTGTTCCATTCTCCAAGAAGACATAGAAGAACATCTGGTTGATCTCTGGTAGAGTAAACTGTGTGGAAGTGGTATGCACATCCATGAGGCAGTCCTTACCATCTGCATTGGTGCCAATGACAGCGTCGTTCTGGCTTGTCTCAATGATATTACTGAGGAAAAGCTGATGTCCCTCTGCGGTGTAAACAGCGATAGACACATTCTTGCGCAGCGTCGCTACACCGAAGGTCATGTCACCCAAATACTTCACTAGCACATCGTTAACAGTAGGTGTTGAAGATGATTGGATAGTAGTGGCAATGAAATAGATGGTGTATATCTGCTCCGTACCATCTTGAGCTGTAACATAGATGTAGTATGGCTCTTCCGCTGCATAGATGCCGTAGTCAACCATAGCGGTAGAGTCTTCTGGAATAGCTTCGATAGATGGTAGGACATCGCCAATATAATAGGTGTATTCAAGTACCTCTGGATTGAAGTCGCGCAGAAGAATGCCGTCTATGTATAGAGCAGCCAATTGGGTGTTACTACTGAGCATAATGATCTGCTCAATGGTATAGACGCGTGTGTGCATTCCATCGTGTGAGGTGACTGTGATGTTGAAATTATAGCCATCGCTAGTGATCATCACCATAGCATTAGGATCAGTGGCAGTGGCAGTGATAGCCTCTTGTGTAACGAGTACCGTAGAGTCAGAACCAATAGGATAGATGATTTGGTATGCCGTTGTGTCTGGGTGGAAGCTTTGGATTTGGACTCCATTGATGAGCAAAGTCTGTAGGCTGCAATCATCGTTGAGTGCGACCATCACATATAAATCGTACTGAACAGACGTCTGCTCGTCAGGTGCTGTTACGATTAAGCTATAGCATGTGATAGACTGTCCATGAGTATTGGTAGATGTAATCGTATCAATGTCCACTGTTTGACCCTCAATACCATATTCGTAAGTGAAGTGTGGAAGGGTGGTAGTTCCGAATGGTAAAACGATATGGTACTCCATTGAGTCCGCACGGAAGCCATCAATTAGTACTTCATCTTGGTAGATACCTGCAAGATATGCATAAGGCGATTGTTGGTAGTTGAAAATGAGCATATAGGTATCCGTAGTGGTTTGATCTTCGGCAGTAACAGTGATAACGGTAGTGTCGCCTTGAGTGATATGAATGGTTTGTGCAGGCTCAGCAGCTGTTGCTAACACGGATGGTCGTTGTTCGCCGAGTGGCACGGTGATACGGTAATTGTATTGCTCAGGGTTGAAGTCGCTCATAGCTTGTCCGTTGAGGTAGATCATGTCTAGTCGTGTGTTGGTAGACAGCGCGCGGGTGAATAATAGGTAAATGGTGTAGGAGCGTGCTTGCCCGTTTTGTGCGAGTACGCTGATTATGGTCTTCCAACCTATTTGTGTACCGTTGATGGAGTATGGCAGTTGTTCTGCACTCACCTCTTGATATAGATCACCCTTGTCCCATGTGATGTTCGGTACTATTGAGTCTGGTGCTAGGTAGATATAGTAGTCAGTAGTGAGCGGATCAAACCCATTGAGCGAATCTGCACCGAGGTAGATCATGCGTAGTGTATCTACTGCTGATTGCATGATTTCGTAGGAAACGGTATAGGTGTTCTTTCTGCCCGATCCTGCTAGTACATTGATCTGCTTGATCTGTTTGGTAGGAGTGTTGAGTATCGTGTTGATGGTGACAATTTGCCACTCGTCGGCCTCTTGCCAAGAGAGTTCAGGGATATGGTCGGTACCTACTGGCAAGGTGTAGGCATAATAGAAGGAGTCGGGTTGGAATCCTTCGATCATGACGCCATCTGCATAGAGTGCGAGCAATGTGTCGGCGTCGGAGTAGGTGCGTTGGAATGCCAAGAGGTATTGTTGGATAGTACCATCCTCCGCGGTGACATATATTGTATGCTGCAATGGTCCTGTGATAGAGTCTTGAATCGTCTGTGTGCTCTCTTGTGGAATAGGATATATCTCAGGCATATCGGCTTGACCGATAGGTAGATCAATGAAGTAATTGTAGCGGTCGGGCGCAAAGCCGTCTAGTGAATCGGTATCGAGATAAATCATCTGCAAGTGCGCGTTGCTAGACTGTGGCACGAAGAAACGCAGGGTATAGGTGTTCGTACTAATTTTGTCTGGTGCCGTAACATGTATCTCTATGGTTTGAGCTGTTTGAACGATCTTAACATCCTGTCCTTCGCTGTTAAGCAAAGCACTCACCTCTGGCAAATAGAGTGATCCAGAAGGGAGGTTGATATTGTATCGTTGTTGCATAGGAGAGAATATGAGTTCGTCATTAATAGCTGTTTGGAACTGGTCGAATGTCTGTCCATCGAGCAGAATATCTCGGAGTGTGACATCGGACGAAGCATTCTCCTTGTATATCTCAATCTCGTAGTCGGAGCTGCTAATACCATCTTGAGCTACCACATGTAGGATGTGGATATTACCGTTGCTAGATTGGGTGATAGTTTGGAAATTATCTTGTGAAGCCCAAGTGAGCGATACCTCGTCGTCGGATGTCTTGACTGAATAGTAGTGACGTGCACTTTCGAAGTGTTCAATAGGAACTCCGTTGACTGCAATATCACTCAGTGCTACGCAGTGACTAGGTTCCGCTTCAAAGTGGAGTTGGTAGATGCTTTGGTGATGACCGTCTTCGGAAGTAACTACAATGGCTGTAGTTTCACCCAATACGCCATGTTCAATGGTGACCTGTTGGCGAGGTGTACCAAGCATGTATTCGATTGTAGGTAGGGTAGGTTCTGTAGCCTTGAATGAACCCGCAGGAAGGACGATAGTATAGTGGAGACTATCCGCGCGGAAGCCTGCTAATGGTTGGCCATCTAATAGGATAGATTGCAGATAAGGTATACTGCTTAGGTTAGGCGCTATGCTTAGGGAGTAAGGGCTTCCTACGGTGCCGTCCTCTGCAACGACTGTATAAGTATAGATTGTAGTATCTCCTTGTATGGTATATTCTGCGCGCATTTCCTGGGCCTTGTCGTTGGGCACAGCATGGATATGCACAGGCTTGTCTGTGCGATATGTATAATCGTAGAGTTGTGGATCAAAGTCCTCGTAGAGTGTACTATCAATATAGAGAGCCTTGAGGTAGGTGTTAGATGATAACTCAGTTGGGTAGGTGATTCGATAGGTGTGCTGCTCATCTCCAAAGACTTGCCATTCCATATAGCATGGATCTTGTACAAAGACTACGGAGTCGCTCTCATATACGCGTTTGAAGGCTGCAGTGACTGGTTTCGTGAGGGTGTATTCGTAGGTTTCGCTATTGAAATCTTGTAGCGATACACCATTCACTTCTATGTCGGAAAGCTGTGCGGTGGTAGTAACGACTGGCTTAGTTAGGTGAATAGTATAGGTTCCTGTTGCTCCATTTTCTGCTGTGATATGAAGTGTGCCGTTATTGAGATTGACTGTCTGACCATCCATTTTCTTGACGAATGTGATAGCAGGTAGTGTGTTTCCTTTGACGGTATACTGCTTAGTTGCGGGGTCGAATGCAATCTCGGTTCCTTCTACTTCGATATTCTCTAGTTGCACATCGTCAGAAAGGTCAGTAATAAAGCGCACTGTATAAGTGGTAGCTTCGCCCATTTCTGGAGTCACAGTAATTGTCATTGTAGAATCAGCATATGAAGTCGTGATGTTTTGCAGACTGCTGGCAGCAACAGGTTGTACATCAGGTAGATTCTTTATGGTAGATGCTAGGCGCACGATGTACTCTGTTTTTGTGTCAATAAAAGCAGAGATTGTTGTGCCATTAAGGAGCAAGTCACTCAGAGTATTTTTGGTATCAAGTGGTCGTTTGACCTCCAATGTATATTCAGTGCTAGTGCCATCCTCTGCATAGTTGGTGATGGTAGCAGTACGAATACCAAATCCTTCTCCTCTGACCTCTTCCCCCCAAACTACATGTTGTGCTTGGTCAACTACTTCGCCGGTGAAGGTGAGAGTAGGGAGAAGGGTTTGCTCTGAATCAAGAAGGGTATAAGAGAATTTGTTACCATCTTTGGTGGCAATGCTATCGTTGACCTTCAAGCCTGTAAGGGCGCTATTGTAGGTGAAGCGTAGATAATCCACATACATCTCAGCGAGGGTATTGAGAGCCGTGTTTGTAGTACCTGCGATGCTGTTGAATGAACACAAAGTGATATTGAGCAAAGTAGGATTACCCGCTGCCTTGTTGGCTTCGCTAAGGTCAAATACCTTCTCTTGGTAGTCAGAGTCAGTTTCTGAATCTTTCCACTCTAGTGTCTTAACACCTTGTGTACCAGTGAGACTATATTGGATGAGACTATTATTCTTTACTTTTTTGTTGTAGTATCGTATAGCCACTTGGTCTGGTGTGTTGTGGAAACTGATACCGCCTGAGATTCCAAATGATGAACTACCAGCCACACCCCATTTGGCAGTTACCTTACCCAAGGTAATAAATCCTGGAATATTACCACCACCAGGGGTGCTATATGGAGTCTCTAGACGAACGGCATCGTTGCCGGATTTTTGTACCATCTTATCAGGGTTGAACGAGAAAAATCCTGAGTGTGTACCCAGTACATCAGCAATGGTATACCAACCGCTTGGCTTAGAAGCTGATTGATAGGTCTCGCATGTAGTCCACTCGGTGAACTCGGTGTTAGGTACTTGGTCGTTCTTGTAGTAGTACCATACATTGTAGATATTGGTGCGTCCCTCGTATGTTACCTCGGCTTGCCAATGCTTGCTGGTTTGCTCCGTGATATTGATGTGAGCACCTTGCTTGATTTGGTAACGGATGATAGGGGTACTCTCAATATTGACAATATATGCGAAGCGGTTTGGCTCGAACTCCTCAAGTGGTGTACCATTAATAGTTATTTCGGTTAGCACTGCTGGGTCTTGAGTCTCCACTTGTGGAGTAAGGGTATATATTACATCCTCCTCGTTTGGACGATTGGATTTAACGGTGATAATCGTTGGATTATTCACACCACCAGGTTGTACCCATACAGTTTGTTCTGCGAACTGCTTTGTGTAATCCACCGTCATTGTACGTGTGCCATATGGCAAGGCAATAGTATGTTCTGTTTGGGTTGGATCAATCGTAGTGCCCGTTTCTGCAATGGTAAGTGATGCCAATTGGTTTGGTTGGGTAGCATAGGTAGGTGCAAAATGAAGACGATATGTAGCTTTGTTACCATTCTCTGCGGTCACAATGATCTCGGATGTTTGTCCTAGTGGGCGAGAGATATATTGGATGGTTTGCTCAGGTTCGGCAGCTTGATATAGCACGAGTGGAACTGAGTTTTCTCCATATGGAAGGGCAAAGTGGTAGTCGGTGATAGTAGCCTTATAGTCAATGCTCAATGTCTCGTGATCCAATTCGATGTACTCCAATGCGGTATTGCTAGACTTGATTACAGGGAAATGGATGGCATATGTCTTGCTTGCCGTACCATTAGGTGCTAGCACGGTAATGGTAGTTGTACCATCTATAGCGCTATGATAGGTGGTGATAACTTGATCTTGGTGCGAACTGATAGGTTGTACACATGGTACTACCTTAGTACGCCATGCTAGTGTATCTGTATATTCATACACCTCTGCATCAAATCCATCAAGACTTATTCCGTCAATGAGAATATCTGCTAACCATGCATTGGCAGATTTTTGACGATCATATAGGATGCGATAGGTGTTGGTAGTTCCATCTTCTGCGGTGACAATCACTTGTTGCTCTGTGCTACTAGCACTATGCATAGCTACATCTTGTCCAGGCTTAGTTTCAACAAGGATATTAGGTAGTGTGTATCCTTCAGGTAGTGATACGATGTATTCGTATTGAGTAGGCTCAAAGGCGATTGCATCCTCCAATCCTTGTAATTGCAGATTGAGCAGATTAGCATCGTTGCTCAATTGCTTATCAAAGTACAATGTGTAGCGCGCGGTGTCACCACTTTGTGCCGCAACTAAGAGTGAGTATGTGTTAGCATTCAACATACCAGCATATACCACCTGCTCTGCATATTGCTTCTCATAGGTGACAGTAGGCAAGGTGTTCTCAACGGATAGGGTATACGTATAGATGGTAGAAGAGAAACCACTGATGCCTACACCATCTACTAGGATATTGCGTAAAGTACAATTCGTATTGGCTTTTGGATTCAAAGTGATCTCATATTGCGCCTTACTATTACCGGATATCACATATAGAGTAACTTTATCTTTTTGGCGGAAGATTGTCACTTGTTGTGTACTCTCGGCGTCGTAAGTGATTTCTGGATGATATGTATTGCATGCCACACTATAAACAAACTGCTCAGGTAAGAAGTCAGCAATAGCCTGACCATCCACATAGATATTCTTGAGCAAAGCGTAGTTGCTGCTTACATTGACAAAGTTAATTGTATATGTGTTGGAAGCTCCAGATTCAGGTGTTACTACAATCTTTGCTTGTCCTGTTGAATATGGTGCAGTAATAGTGACTTGTTGCCCCTCCTCTTTGTCCACAGTGATCTTAGGACAGGTGGCTTGCGTGAGCGATATGGTATAGTCAAAGGTGTTCTTGTCAAAGCCTTCTAAACTTTTGCCATCAAGGTAAATCATATTTAGGAATGCGCTGTTGGAACGCTGAATGATAAAAGTGATGGTGTAAGTTTGGGTGGCTCCGCTCTCAGCTGTCACCTTGATAGTATGGATATTGTTGTTACGTATGCTTAACACCTTTTGAGCATCATCTGCCTTATCGAATGTTACTTCTGGGATAGTGGTGATACCCATAGGTAAGGTGTCTACATAGTTGAATATCTGAGCATTAAAGTCTTTTAATGGTTTGCCATCAAGGTAGATCATTTTTAAGCTCGCGTTGTCAGATGTAGCTACTGAGAAATGCAGCGTATAGGTTTGGGCTGCACCTGATTGAGGACGAACGGTAATCTTGTATGCACCATTAATACCACCATCGCGTGTGGTGATGGTTTGATATTCATCACCTTTATCATATGTAATGACAGGCAACTTGGTCGTACCTTGAGGCAGTGGACAATGGTATTCCAAAATATTAGGATTAAAACCTTCTAAGGGCTTGCCGTCCAAATAAATCATTTTGAGGGACGCATTGGTAGCCTTGGCTACAGAGAAGGCAATCTGATAGATGGTCGTGCTACCATCTTGAGCACTTACAGTGATACGCGCAGTACCATTGATACCTTCATCACGGACTGAAACTGTCTGGTATTCATCACCTTTATCTACAGTGATTTTTGGCAATGCTGTTGTACCAATAGGTAAACTATGACTATAGGATGTTTTGTTGGCATCAAAACCTTCCAACGGCTGCCCGTTAAGATAAATCATCTTTAGTGTGGATATGGAAGATTTGGCTGTGCTTACTACGATCTTGTATTTACTTTGAGTACCATCACCAGCTACAACTGTCACCTCAGTCACATCGTTTAGACCACCTTCTTTGATGGTTACTGTTTGACTAGCCTCACCCTTCTCGTAGGTGATAGAGGGCAATTCTGTCGTACCAATAGGAAGATTTACATAATAGGTAAATTGATCCGGACTGAATTTCTGAATCCAATTGTAACCCGTCTTATCAATCATCTGTAGATTTTTCAGCAGCGAATAAGATGACGCCTCTAATTTGTAGGTCAGTTTATATGTCTTTGGCACTTGATTACCTGGAGTGGTCACACTAATCACATGCTGGCTGCCATCCAAGTTAGCTGCGGAGCTCGGCGCTGAATGTGTGATAGTCTGCTCTCCTGCTGGATATGCAGATATGGCCTCTACCTTTGGAACAGTTGTCGTAGTGGTTGGTAGCGATACACGGTATATTGTTTGATTTGGAGTGAAACCAGGAATGGAAACACCGTTTACTTTGATATCCTTCAAGGTGTTATCCGCCAACAGAGCAACGCTGAAGCTAACCGTGTAGGTCATTGTCGTCTTCTTATCTGCTGCGGTCACCTTGATTGTTGCTGTACCTGTAGTAGATGTGGCTTGCGTAATCTCTACTGTTTGTTCATCCTCTTGTTGCTCTACAGTTACCTTAGGTGTTGCAGTAGTACCATATGGCAATTGGTAATTATATGCAATCACATCTGGTTTGAAGCCGTTAATTGAATTACCATTAACATGTATGTTGGCGAGTTTTGCATTCTTGCTAGCTTCGCGAACAAACTTGATCTTGTAGGTACTGCTACTTTTTCCGTCTTCTGATTTTACGGTTATTTCCACAGGAGCGCCGTCAATCGTGCCGGCGGTCATGCTTATCTCACCTCCAGTCAGTTCGCGTCCATTGAAAGTGGCACTTTCGCCTCGTGCATTGGTGATAGATCCGGCTCCACGATAAGCCTTGATCTCTGGTATGGTAGTCGCAGAACGACCAAGTGAGTAGTTTTGCTCCTCACTAGAATTAGGATCAAATCCTTTCCATTCTTTGCCGCCGATAAACAGCTTTTGAATCTTAGATGAGTAGATCAACTCTACATCATCCACATACAATGAGTTTCCTTTGTATAAACCATCATTGGCGCGGTAGTTAGGATAATTACTTGCAGAGAAAATGATGTTCATCATTGTTGGAACATCATTACTGAAGTAATAAATAGGGACACGGATATTGGTCCATGCACCATATTCTTTCCTCTCTCTCCACATACCTTCAGCTATCTGATTAGCTTTTTGGTCTGTGCCACACGTGTTGGCGTCCAATGCCAAACGGATGTCACTCTCTTCATTGGTTTGAGAGATACTTGTACAACTTCCGTTCTTGCCCATGTATTTGCTACCCTTAGCCGTTCCTGACCAAGCATAGTAAAGCAGGTAGAAGTCTTCTTTGTCTACATTTGCACCTGTACGCTTAATCCATACAGACATAGTATCAGGACGATATTTGAAATTGATACCACCAGATGTACCTGCAGTAGCCTTGTTAATCTCTGTTATAGATGGGAGGTGTGTCCATGGTTTGCCTAATGAGAAGTAACCAGGCGATACCTCTGTTATACCCATTGCTCCTACTTCAGTGTCTTGCACCATCATAGAGTAATTTCCGCTATGTCCGGCCTCCTTATGAGCAAGGTTAAATTTGAATCCAACTTGGGTCACATTACTAGCATACCAGTCTTTGAGCTGTTCATTCCCATCGTATTTCTCGCCGCTCCAGTCCTCAAAACTAGCATTTGGCACTTGCTGAGCAAACGCAAATGTGCTGCTCAAAAGAATTAAACTACTAACTAAAATCTGTTTCAAGTAAATTTTTATCATATTTGTGTTATTTATTAATATTCTAATGTTTAATATTCATATTTTAAGATTTTTATAAGCAAATTGCTGAGTATATACCTAAAATACGCTGCAAAATTAATATAAACAAATGAATTATGCAAATTTTACGCGCGCGTATGCGCGTTTTATTAAATATGTGAACCTTTTTCCAAAAATATGTGACCTTTTCCAGATAAATACTTAGTGATTACTTAGTGATTACTTAGTGATTAGTTAGTTATTACTTAGTGATTCATATATAAATAGTTAATATATAGATTAAATATCTATGCATTATTTGTTTTTTCTTCAAAAAAATTGTAACTTTGCACAGGATTTGATTCGGAAATAAATATTTTAGATTGTAAATTTCAATATGCCAGCCACATATAACATCGATTTGCCCCAAGATATAAAGTTGGTAGTCTTGGATTTAGATGGTACACTGTATCAAAAAAGAGGATTAGCCCGTAGAATGCTTTTCAACGCGGCGAAAGACTGGAAATTGATGTTGGCAGAGAGGAAAACGCGGAGAACTTTACGCGGGAAATGGCTTCCAGACGAAGATAACTTCTATAATTTATATTTCCAGACGATGGCTGGATTCTGCGACTTGCCGGCTTCTAAACTCAAGACTTGGTATTTTAACCGCTACATGCCTTTGATGGTAGATATCATTAGAAAATTTCATCGGCCTACTGAGTGGCTTGATGATTTTATCAATCTATGCAAACAAAATTCAGTCCAACTAGTCGTCTTGTCTGACTATGGACATGTTGCCGAAAAACTAGAAGCTCTCGGTATTGATCAAAAACTTTTTGATTGGGTAATCTCAGCACCTGAATTGGGAGGCTTAAAACCTGCACCTCAACTACTTTTGCAAATACTAGAGAAAATGAAGGTATCTCCCAAACAATGCCTAGTTATCGGTGATCGTGAGGATACCGACGGCCAACTGGCTCAATCAGTTGGCGCTTTGTTTCAGCTCGTTTAAAATAGCATTGTAGTTTGCAACGACAGTAGCAAATGTGTCCTTGTATTGAGCAGGGATAGGCTCTGCAGGTGGCGACTTCATCTTTAATGGGTCAATAGGTGAGCCATTTTTCCATACGCGGAAATCCAAGTGAGGTCCGGTGCTGGCTCCTGAACTACCCACGTAACCTATCACATCACCTTGCTTTACGCGTTTTCCTACTGCTAATCCCTTAGCATATTTAGATAGGTGCAAATAGGCGGTCGTATAGGTCGAGTTGTGTTTGATCTTTACGGTATGTCCACCCCCACCTTTGTACTGTTTCATGGTTACTACGCCATCTCCAATTGAAACAACGGGTGTACCTGCTGGTGCTGCGTAATCAACGCCTGTGTGAGGTCGAACTGTCTTGTAAATAGGGTGCTTGCGAGCATACGTAAATTTAGATGAGATGCGCTTGTAATTGAGTGGCGCTTTTAAGAATGCTTTACGCAAACTATTTCCTTCTGCATCAAAATAGTTGTGGATATTCCCATCCTCAAACCAATATGCTTCTTGCCAACGGCGACCGTGATAGAAGTCTGCTGCATAGATACGACCTATACCAATACGCACACTATCTACATATTGCTCTTCATAATACACACGAATGGAATCGCCTTTTTGTAGACCAAAGAAGTCAATTGTCCATGCATAAATATCGCTTAGTTCGATCGCTAGTTCTGGAGGTAAGTTCTTGCTTACCATTGCATTCCATAGACTAGATTCTATCACTACCTCTGCTGAATGGTTCTGACGAATAATTGGTTTCTCAAAACGCTCTACATGCATGCTGTCTGTTAGATGCAGTACAATTGTCTCACGAATATTTGGCTTGTATATATAATAGCATAATTGCTCTACTCCTGCTGTGTCTTTTTGAAAGAGAGCATAGTAAGTTTTGCCTGGAAGTATCGTGCGGACATCAAACTCCGATCGTGGCATCATAGTTATACCTGCCACTTGTTGGCGAGTGGCTCCAAGACGATTGAGCATCCCGCCTAATGTCTCGCCGCTCTTTACAACGCAAGTGTCAATGCGGAATGAATCAATTGGCAATCCGTATTCGTAACGAACAACAGGCGCTTCAGCTTGTTGTTCGTCGGTATGGTGATTTTTTGTGCAGGCTACTATCCCAAGTGCTGCTATCAGTAGTGTCAGTATTTTTGAAATTTTCATCCTCTCACCAGCAACTCTAATTACTTAACTTCTTTCTGTGGGTATTTGCGTGTCCACGAGTTTAACTTTAGCTTGATAACTCCTAATAACGCTTCTGAGAATATGCCGCCAGACATTTTACTAGTACCTAGTACGCGATTTACAAAGATAATAGGTACTTCTTGAATCTTGAAACCGCATTTATAGGCCGTAAACTTCATTTCAATTTGGAATGCATATCCTTTAAAACGAATCTTATCTAGTTCAATAGTCTCTAATACCTCACGACGATAGCATTTGAATCCCGCTGTGGTGTCGTGGATATTCACACCCAAGACAAAACGAACGTATTTACTTGCAAAATACGACATTAATACGCGTCCCATTGGCCAGTTGACTACATTCACACCACTCACATAACGGCTACCGATAGCTACATCTGCTCCTTGGTTAGCACATGCATCATACAATTTGAGCAAATCTTGGGGATTGTGTGAAAAGTCTGCGTCCATCTCAAATATATAGTCGTATTGGTGCTCAATAGCCCACTTGAAACCTGCGATATAGGCTGTGCCTAATCCCAATTTACCAGCACGCTCAACTAGATGTAACTTACCTGCAAACTGATTGGCCATCAAGTCTTTTACGATAGTGGCTGTCCCGTCGGGTGAACCATCGTCTATAATTAGTACATGGTACTCTATTGGCAGCTCCATTACTGCTGTAATAATGGCCTCTATGTTCTCTTTCTCGTTGTAAGTTGGAATTATTACTAGATTACTCATATTTGTACATATTTTTTTATCTGATTATATGCTCGTTTAAGGTGTAAAGCGCACTAGGTTTGGTGCGCTCCAGCGGAGTGATGAAAACATCTTCCCCTGGCATGATGCCTTCGCTCAAAAGTATATCCTTGATTGTGTTTACTGCTACGTCCGGATCATTATTCTCATTACTGAGGTGGCACAAAAATACGTTTCGCATGTTTGCATGCCAATTCTTTGCCAATAACTGACCACAAATCACATTACTTTGATGTCCCTTGGGAGATAAAATGCGCTGCTTTAAATAGGTAGGATAGGGACCATTCAGCAGCATTTGCTCGTCATGATTAGCTTCTATCACCACATGATTAGCTGTGCCAAGATACATCTCCATGGTCATGTTAGGCTCGCCACAGTCTGTGGCTATCAAAAACCTTTGCCCTGCATAATCAATTACATAACCCACACACTCCGTAGAATCATGAGATATACCAAAGGTGTTGATCCTCATACCATTAAGCTCCCATTCAACTCCTTTTTCAAAATAGCGTTGACTAGTGCGTAACTTTTCGCGAACACCATAATTACGATCTATACCATCATGGATGGCGCGTGTGGAATAGATGGGCAAATGCACGCGCTCCCCCAATGTGCCCACGGCACGTATATGGTCTGCATGATCATGGGTAATCAGGACACCCCTAATATTTGCATAATCCAAACCCATCTCACGCAGATTCTTTTGAATCGTACGCGCAGAGATTCCAGCATCAATCAGAATACCCCATTCAGAGGTACCCAAGTAGTAGCAATTGCCACTACTTCCACTAGAAAAACTCCTAAATATGAGTTGATTATCTGCCATCTATCTTTATATGGTTTCCAAGAAAAACAATTCAGCCTGCAAAGTTACAAAAAAAATCTCGTATTTGCAAACAAATTGTCATTATTTCTGTTTTTCCGTCATTATTCACTACCAAATCTGCGCGGGCAATGTCATTTTCTACTTTTTGTGCACGGATGCGCGCGCGTACCTTGTCTATACTTGTATGGTCTCGTTCGATGGTGCGTTCGATGCGTATTTCTTCTGATGCTGTGATCATCACTACTTTATCGCACACTACATCAAAACCTGCCTGAAAAAGGATTGCGCATTCAACGAACAATAAGTCTTCCGACCGTTTCTCGTATTTACTTCTCCAACCTAGTATATCTGCTTTGACGGCAGGATGAACGATGGCATTCAACTGAGCCAACAAATTCATGTCAGCGAATACGCGTTGCGCAACTATTTTTGTTTGATATACACCATCCTTGAAAACTTCTTTACCCAGCAATGCTTCAATTTGTTGGTGAACATATGCATCCTCCATAATCAAGCGCTTGGCCTCAAGGTCAGTATCATATACCATATACCCCATCGCGCGTAATTCGCGTGCAATGGTGCTCTTCCCACTTCCTATACCACCTGTAATGCCAATAATCATACTTTTTCGGCTCTCAACTCCCGACTCCCGATTTAGAACTGAAAATAAATAAATGCCTGCAAGTCCGCGGTTACAAATTGATATACACCAATCACCGTTGCCACGGTAATGAGGATAATGGCCCATATAGGAAGGGTACTAAAGCGTAATCTGTACCATCGCTTTGTACGATTCGGCAACCAGTGCACTATCATTCCTATGACAAACAGACCAACGACATATCTATATTCCCATATGAATTCAGGAATAATGCTACTATCCCATGCACCCCCTATTTGATTCACCATATTGATGGCCGTCTCCCATGCTTCTTGATTGGCCGTAGCCGGATCTAAATTACTACTAGAACGGAAGAATAATCGCGTAAAGGTGATAAAAACAAAGGTCTGCATGATTGCCCATACATTGGCCGTCCATCGTGTGATGCTTGCACGAGCTGTGCCCGTAATGGCTATATTACCTCCGCGCTCAATCCACCAATTAATATATCGAATCAACGAACCTATCCATACCGCAACTCCCCAGACTAACAGTATATTCCATATCGGTGCATTCAGCATAATGTATGCTATCCATAATCCGCACGCAACAAGACTTATTGCTAGCATCTTGATATTCCAATTGATTTTCTTCCATATCTTGTACACGATCATCCCCAACCCGTTCAGCGCTCCCCATAGTACGAAATTCCAACTCGCGCCATGCCACAATCCGCCAAGCAACATGGTGATAAAAGAGTTTACGTTGCCAGCGGCAATTTTGTCCTTAACCTTTTTCCCCATAATACTGCGATTACCGCCCAAAGGAATGTATAGATAACTTTTCAGCCAACGACTGAGCGACATATGCCACCTACGCCAAAACTCTTGTGGATTGCGTGATTGGTACGGCGAATCAAAATTCTTCGGTAAATAAAAACCCATCAACATGGCTATACCAATGGCAATATCCGTGTAACCGGAGAAGTCCGCGTACACCTGCAATGAATAGGCAAATAATGCAAATAAGTTCTCAAATCCGCTGAATAGCAGTGGATTATCAAAAACTCGGTCGATAATATTTATCGCAAGATAATCGCTTAATACTATCTTCTTGATCAAACCGTTAAGTATCCAAAAAATTGCCAACCCGACCAATCGCCTGCTCAGACTAAACGGACGGTACAATTGTGGAATAAACTCATTTGCACGAACAATAGGACCTGCTACCAATCCAGGGAAGAAACTTACATAGAATCCAAAATCCAAAATATTTCTGACTGGTTGTACATGGCCGCGGTATACATCTATTGTATATGACATTACCTGAAAAAGGTAGAATGATATGCCTACTGGCAGGATGATATTATCCACCGAGAATCGGCCGCTACTGCTCCAACCGTTGCCAATATACGCAAAGATATCAAATACCGCAAATTCTGTGCCCAATACATCATTCACTACGTTCGTGAAGAAATATGCATATTTGAAGTAGCACAACAACCCCAGATCTATCACCACACTCAGCGCCAACCACATCTTCGCCTTTCGCTGCCCACTTCCACTTCCTTGCTCCTTGTTCCGATATATCCGATTAGCTATCAACCAATCACTCAGCGTGACAAATACCAATATAAGCAAGAATAATCCGCTAGTCTTATAATAGAAAAACCAACTTACACCCATCAAAAATACATTTCGCAAATGCAAGCGACTCTTTTGGCGATGGCTATGCTTCGCGCCTATTTCCATAATCAGTGCAAACAACGAATACACCAACGCAAAGAACGCCCAAAAGTAAAATTGAGTAAATAGCAATGGACTTTCGCTGTCAAAACCAAATATGTGTCGTAATAACTCCATCTATTAATTATCTTTTCCCTTCATCTATCCACTTGCCCAACATCTGCCCAACTTTATTCGCTCCTGCGCGAGTGAAATGCACATAGTCGCTTCCGGCCAGCCCTTTTCCTACCCATTCTACCATACTGTTCTTTCCACCCATTGCTTCGTACATACTCCAATAGCCTATCTTCTCCTCCTGAGCCATTTCTCGCAGTTTCTTATCCAGATATGGAACCATTGGATAAGTCACCATCTTGCCATCTATGCGAGTGGACATATCACTCGGACCGATAAACAGGATCGAGGCGTATGGCGCACATCGGCGCAGATGATGGATTTGGGTGCGCAGATTCTTCACATATCCATCTATAGTCGACTTCTTGCTCGACTGCGGAATCATATTGCCACCATATTGCAGGATAATCAACCTCGTGTTCGTCGCACTATAATAATCGCTCAATGATCTACTGTCCAATCGCGTGAATATCACTCCCGAACTGCCGCGCATAGGTATATTATCAACCATCACACCTGTCGGAGTCTCTAGACTCACACCATATACCTTCCCCTTCCCGTGCAAGCGGATTTCACATCGATCGGTCTGCTCCAATAGTACACTGACCCCATATGGCTTCACTGCCAGCGTGGTGTCTTTGCTCCTTACCTCGCCTTCCACATGACTCGCTAACAAGCGTATTTGGCTAAAATACGGGTGCGGAGCATATTTCTTTCCTGTAGGCTCTATATGCATCACCACCTCTTCGCTACCATTGACTAGCCCGTTGTCCATCACCGCCACATGACCCATCACACCGTAATCATTACTCTCTTGGCGACGCGAGCGAGGACCATAAATCATATAACGCTTCGGACCGCCCTTCGATGACTGTCTTACACCATCAATGCTCAACCACTGCCTAACACTACGAGTCGGTATCGTCTGATGCAACGGAATCAATCCCACACCGCCACCACCATACGCCTCTTGCCAACGCCCACGCAAGATATTGCTAATACGATCTTCTTCTATCTGCGAATCACCATAGTGTACCACACGAACGGGCATCACACCCGCGCTATCCAACGCCTCGTAGAATGCCGATAAATAACGACGACTATCAACTACCTCACCCGACGACCCCTCACTACTACTTGTCGCCTTATTGGTCTCCGCGACTTGAGCAACGCTTCTATCCTCAACAACGCTGCTGCTACGCTCAACTACCGTCGGCTTCGTAACAACCTCCTCCTTCGTGGCGTTCTTAATAGAATCGGCTATCTGGCGCAGCAGCGAATCGTACAACGCTTGCTTGGGCTGCAACGGCGCCAAAACGCGCTTCTGTGCGACAAATACACGCGTCGTGTCAGTAGCCATCGCATATTCTTCCATACCCGCCAACCATGTGCTATCGCTGTAGCACATGCTACTGTCCTTATCCCTGCCTAGCACATCGGCTATCGTGACCCAACGCAACTGCCAGCCACCTATTGATATACCATTATTAGGAACAACCCAACTAATCACACCCAATAATGCAATCACCGTCCAGATAATATATACGATATGCCTTGCTTTCATCTATTTCTTCCACAAGACTCTTGTGAACAATAATAATATCGTGAAAATCTCTAGACGACCTATCACCATCACCACACTCATCACCCATTTTGCAATCATAGGGAAATTGGCGTATGTACCCGATGGACCAAACTGACCAATACTAATACCCACATTACCAATAGCCGATACGGCAGCACCAATCGCCTCGTCAAAATTCACACCGCTCGCGCAGAAAATAACAACCGTGATAACTATAATAAATATATAGAAAATCAAAAATGCCATTATATTGTTGATCGTCTGCTGAGGTATGGTCTTATCATTCAGCTTCACCGGAATAATCGCATTGGGGTGAATACGACGCTGAAATTCTGCCAAACCATTCTTCAGAATGATCGATAGCCGAACCCATTTGATACCGCCAGCCGTACTGCCAGCACACGCACCCGTCAGCATCAGGAAGAATACAATCACCCATGCCACTACTGGCCAATACATATAATCCGATATCGTATAACCCGTGGAGGTCATCGCACTAATGACCGTGAATAGACTATCCCTAAACGCACGCTCCATCTCTACCCCCGTCCAACCCGGACGAGCAATATACAACCCCAATGTCAGCAATACCGAAAATACCATTACCGCCACACTATACCATCGCAACTCTTCATCCTGCATAAAACTGCGTGCCTTACCACGCAACAAATAGATAAGCAGCACAAAGTTGATTCCCGAGACAAACATAAACAGCGCCACCGTATAGTGAATAGCTGCCGAATCATAAAACTCCAAACTATTATTATGCGTCGAAAATCCTCCAGTCGCTATCGTCGAAAATGAGTGACATATCGCATCAAACACATCCATACCGCACAACCACAACGCCAACGCCTCACTCGCTGTCAATACCACATATATACTCCACATCATCTTCGCAGTATCTGCAATCCTAGGGGAGACCTTCTCATAGGTCAATCCCGATACTTCCGCGGCATACAACTGCATTCCATTCAACCCAAAAATAGGCAATATGGCAATCGACAATACCACGATTCCCATACCACCAATCCATTGTGTCAGCGAACGCCAAAACAGCAAACCATGCGTGACTACCTCCAGGTCTGGAATGATAGTGGCACCCGTGGTTGTAAATCCGGACATGCTCTCAAACCATGCGTCCGTCAAACTCCCTACCTGACCGCTCAGATAATACGGCAACAATCCAAAAGCCGAGAATACCACCCATACCATTGCTACGATCACATAGCCTTCACGCTCGCCCATCCGCGATTCCGCATGACGACCCAACAACAACCCCACCATACCGGCTAACAATGTGATAACCGTCGATAGCAAAAATACACCACTGTCTGCCTCGCCGTACCATAGACTTACCCCTAGCGACATCGCCATAAATACCGCTTCAATGAGCAACAAGGCACCCATCGTGCGAAACACCATCCGTGTGTTGAACGTACGCGTCATTTGAAGAATTTTTCTAATTGTCTGATCACTTGATTCTTGCAGAATACCACTACTTGGTCATGAGGCAATATCTGCGTGTCACCATTCACCAATATTCCCTCACCTGCACGAACGATAGCACCTATATTCGTGTCCTCAGGCAAACGCATATCACGAATCTTCGACTTCGTGATTCGACTTCCTTCCTCCGCCATAAACTCCACAATCTCCGCATCCGCGCTAGTCAAATTCCTTACATTCAGCACACTCGCATCCAGCAACATCTGATAGATATACGATGCCGTGATCGTCTTCTTGTTCAACACTGTACCTATCTCCAATCCCTCTGCCATAGGAATATAGTCTATATTCTCTATCTCTGCAATCGTCTTCTTTACACCAAAACGCTTCGCTGCCATACAGGCAAAGATATTCGCCTCACTGCTCTCTGTCACCGCTACAAAGGCATCTGCATCCTCTATCCCCTCATCCTTCAATACTGCCATGTCACTGCCATCTGCATTGATAATCAGCGCATTACTTACCTTCTCACTCAGGTGATAACATAGTTCCCTATCCGCCTCCAATATCTTTATACTCAGGTCGTCTGACATGTTTTGCACCGCCTTTTGAGCGATCTTCGAACCACCAAAAAATACCACGCTCCTGATCTCCTTCTTCTGCTTACCCAGTTGCTCGCGCAGCGCCTTCATGTTCTCATGCGTACATACCGCATACACCATATCATCGGCCTTAATCTCGTCCGGACCACTAGGGATAATAGTCTCTTGACCGCGTTTTATAGCCACCACGCGATATAGCCCGTGATTGAAGAATCCCGACATAAACGGCTTACCTATCACCTCCGCACCTTCACGCACTTTTACCACACACAACTCCAACGCGCCGTCGCACAACGTCAAGTGATAACGCATCCAATTCGTCTTCAGCGATGCCGTGATCTCTTGCGCTGCCAACAACTCCGGATAGATAAGGTGATTCAGACCCATCTGCTCAAAGATACGCTTGTTCTCTGGTACCAAGTATTCATAATTATCAATACGAGCAAGGGTTCTCTTCGCACCCAACTGATTCGCAATCAGACACGCCGTGATATTATCCGCCTCCGACGGAGTAACGGCAATAAACAAATCCACATCCTTCACACCAATACCCCTCAAATCATGTATAGATGTCGGACTACCCACCTTCGTCAATAGGTCGTAGTTCGCATCCAAAGCCCCCAATCGCTCCTGGCGCTCGTCAATCAGACTGATATCCATATCCTCGCGCGATAGCAGCTTCGCCAAATGGCGACCTACTGCTCCAGCACCTGCAATAATGATTCGCATATTCCTTCTTTATCTAATTTTAATAATTGATACAACTCTTTCGTACTGCCATGCTCCACAAACTGATCATCTACACCTAGACGAATCACTCGCCTCTTCACCTCTCGCCTTTCGCCTTTCGCCTGATAGGCTGCCATATATTCTGCCACCGCACTTCCTAGTCCGCCATTGATCATACCATCTTCTACAGTCACAACGATAGGGAACTTCTCTGCCACCTCTGCCAATATATCTTCGTCCAACGGCTTCAGCCATCTCATATCATAATGCGCCACGCTCGCCTCTAACCTCTCGCCTAACAACCCTATCGCCTCCGCCACCGTATTACCTATCGCACCAATACTCAGCACCGCAACCCTCTTCACCGCTTCACCGACATTCACCCCTTCACCGACATTCACCTCCCTCAAACACACACCCTTGCCTATAGTCACCTTCGCCTCATCGCCTAATCGCCTCATCGCCTCATCGCCTAATCGCCTCATCGCCTCATCGCCTAATCGCCTCATCGCCTCATCACCTTCACTCACCCTCCCCCTCGGATACCGTATCGCGATCGGACCATCATAATCCTTCGCCAACACCAGCATCTGCTCCAAGTCCTCACCCGTCATCGGAGCACCTATCACCATATTCGGAATCGGACGCAAATACGCCAAATCTAGCAAACCATGATGCGTCGCACCATCATTCCCCACTATACCCGCTCGGTCTATGCAGAAAACTACATGCAACCTTGGCAACGCCACATCGTGAATAATATTGTCATATGCGCGCTGCAAAAAACTCGAATAGATGTTGCAATATGGCACCAATCCCGCCTTTGCCATACCCGCCGAGAAAGTCACCGCATGACCCTCTGCTATACCTACATCATACACCCGATCAGGCAACTCTTTCTGCAGAATATTCATGCTGCATCCGCTGGGCATCGCCGGCGTCACACCTACCACCCGCTTATCGGCTTTGGCCAAGTCCAACAGCGTGTGGCCAAACACCTCCTGCCATAGCTCCCGCCTCTCGCCTATCACCTCTCGCCTCTCACCTGTCTTCACATCAAACTCTCCCGGAGCATGCCAAGTCGTCTGGTCGTTCTCTGCTGGCTCATAACCCTTGCCCTTCCTAGTGATGATATGCAGCACCTTCGGACCTTCGTAATCCTTGATCTCACTAAATATCCGCACCAAGTCCAGTACATCATGCCCGTTCGCCGGACCAAAATAACGGATGTTCAATCCCTGAAAAATATTATTGCCTTGCTTCGTCAATAGCGCCTTCAGATTGTTGCTAAAGCGCTGTACACGCCCCTTGTTATCATCGGTGATGATATGCAACCTGCGAGCCAATCGATATACCCACCAACGCCAACGATTATACCGCTCGCTCGTTGTTATATCCACCAAATATTGTGTGAATCCACCCTTGATAGGATCAATGGCCATATTATTGTCATTCAGCACAATCAGCAGGTTGTTCTTGTTCATAGAGGTGTTGTTCAGCCCCTCAAAGGCCAACCCACCCGTCATCGCACCATCACCTATCACCGCCACCACTCGCCTTCTACCATCTACAGGCGCAGCCTTCCTACCATCTACAGCCGCCTTGGCGGCGATCTCATTCCCTACCTCTATTCCCAATGCTGCCGATATACTATTGCTAGCATGACCCGCGATAAAAGCATCATACTCACTCTCTGCTGGAGTAGGGAAGGGGGCTAAACCCTTGAACTGACGATTCGTGTGAAAACGCCCACGACGACCGGTCAGTATCTTATGGGCATAGGCCTGATGACCTACATCCCATATCAACTGATCGTGCGGGGTGTCAAACACATAATGCAAGGCCACGGTCAACTCTACCGTGCCCAACGACGAACCTAAATGACCCGGGTTGTGACTTAGTTCTTGTATGATAAAATCCCGAACTTCTTCACACACGCTGGGCAAAGCTTCTTTGGGCAATTGCTTCAAGTCGTTTGGATAGTTGATATTGGGAAGGTATTTATATTCCATTTGAATGGTATTTATGTCTATTTGACAGGTGTTTGTATTCTATTTGACGGGTGTTTGTATTCTATTTGATGGGTGTTTGTATTCTATTTGATGGGGTGTTTGTATTCTATTCTGTTCGTTCTATTTGCGTTCTATTTGCCTTTGTTATTCCGCGTGTTATTTCGCGCGCTCTTGCTCGTGTGCGCACAAAAACATGCAAAGTTGCATGCGCCATCTCCCCCTATTGCCTTCCTTTTCGTTATTTATACGCTCGCTGGTGGTCGCCCCCCATGACTTCTCTACGCTCGACTGCGTCTTGCTCCGTTTGTCCGACACCCGCGAGGGCACTTTCGTGCCGTAATTACTTTCGTCTGACGCACACTTTATTTAAAATCTTGCAAAGGTACTACTTTTTTTCATTTCTACCAAATTTTTTTGCGCATTTCTCTCAAAATGCCGAAAACGCGAACCTGCGGTGCTCTTTCTACCTGCGGTGCTTTCCGCCTTGAGCGGCGGGCCGTCTGTTTGAGTGTACCTCCGGTGGCTCCTGCGGAGTGCCTGCACATCCCGCCCGTTTTGGTCACCTACCTGCGGTGCTCTTTCTACCTGCGGTGCTTTCCGCCTTGAGCGGCGGGCCGTCTGTTTGAGTGTACCTCCGGTGGCTCCTGCGGAGTGCCTGCACATCCCGCCCGTTTTTGGTCACCTACCTGCGGTGCTCTTTCTACCTGCGGTGCTTTTCCGCCTTGAGCGGCGAGCCGTCTGTTTGAGTGTACCTCCGGTGGCTCCTGCGGAGTGCCTGCACATCCCACCCCGATTTGGTCATCTACCTGCGGTGCTCTTCTTTACCTGCGGTGCTTTTCGCCTTGAGCGGCGAGCCGTCTGTTTGAGTGTACCTCCGGTGGCTCCTGCGGAGTGCCTGCACATCCCACCCCGATTTGGTCATCTACCTGCGGTGCTCTTTCTACCTGCGGTGCTTTTCGCCTTGAGCGGCGAGCCGTCTGTTTGAGTGTACCTCCGGTGGCTCCTGCGGAGTGCCTGCACATCCCGCCCCGATTGGTCATCTACCTGCGGTGCTCCACAAAAAATACAAATATATCTTTTTTTTCTTTTTTTTATTTGCGTAATCAAATATTTTTGTGTACCTTTGTAGTCGATTAAACGGTCGTTTGTTTGATACATTATTGGTAACACTTTGGAGTTTTTTTGTAGGTATTCTTTTCGACTTGGGTGATAAAGCCCGACGAACGCCAGCGAGAAATAACTGTAGCCACATTGGTACTTTGTCCGTTTCTTGCGC
>JAZSGL010000020.1:0-4908 GCA_045532735.1 Paludibacteraceae bacterium
TTTTTTAATTCAGAACAAGATGAAAAAAGTATTTATGTTATTAGCGTTGCTTTGTTGCACATTATCGGGATTTGCCGAAAAGACGCCTATTCAAATAGAAGTGCTCAAACGCCCGCAGGGTCGTAGTGAGGTTCAGTTGCCCACCGCTTCCATTGACGGGCAAGTACTAACCATTAGCTTTGTATCGAGCACCAACTTTGAAGTCTCAGTAGTGGATGCTTCAGGCGCAGTGGTATACACAGGTGCGTACAGTGCTCAGGGCGCAGTCATCACATTGCCCAACCTTTCCGATGGTGAATATCAATTGGAGATAGAGCAAGGGGGGAATGTATATATCGGAGATTTTGAAATAACAGACTAATCATACATTTATTACTCCCATTTTCCTCGTTTTCATCGGGGGAAATGGGAACTTTCTATTTACACATTACTAAAAACACATACAATTATGAAAAAGACATTTCTTTCGATGCTCTTGGCAGCATCATGTTTTGGCATAGCCAATGCGCAGTTAATGGTGGATGAGGAAGGTAAAGTCGCTGTAGGTATTGAGACCGATGAGAGTATCAATTCAAATCTGGCGGTAAATGGTCGTGGTGAAATAGGTGTTGCAGTACATGTAAATACTCAAGATCTTATAGGTATGAAGATCGAACGTACGGGATATAACACATCGACTCCCCATTATGGTATGTATGTAACCAATGAACCATTTGGAGTTGAAAGCTATGGTGTTTATGGACGTAGCGTAAAAAGCAATTTAGGTATTGATAATAGAATATATGGTGTCGCTGGTGTCGCTGGGGGGGCGACCTCAGGATTCAACTTTGGTGTTGCAGGATTCTTGTCTGACTCTTATGGCGCTGGAATATTTGGTAGTTCTGTCAGTAGTCTTGGAAATATTGGTATGCCTGAGGCTTTTGCTGGTTTTTTTCATGGTAATGTTTGTGTTACAGGCACACTGAATGTTAGTAGCGTCATGACACTATCCGACTATCGTTTAAAAAGTAATATCAAATCGATATCGGGTAGTTGCCTTGATAAAGTGTTGGATATGAATGTCGTTGAGTTCAAGTATAAGCAACGTGAGTTTGATGTAGCTGAGGGCGCAGAAGCGAGTAGAGAAAAGCGTGCTCCGTGGTATGACGAGAAGTCTGCATTCATGAAAAACAAGCATTATGGATTTATTGCGCAGGAACTGCAGAAGATATATCCCGACCTCGTTGTTGAGGGCAAGGATGGTTTCCTTAGCGTCAATTATCAGGAGATCATACCGTTGCTTGTTCGTTCTATCCAAGAATTGAATGCCAAAGTCGAGCAATACGAGAATGGCGATGCCCCCATTCTGAAGGCACAAAGTCGCACCACCGATGCCACAGGCATTGATGCCATCGTGACTACGCTCTACCAGAACACTCCCAATCCATTTACAGAGAGCACACTCATTCGTTGTAATGTGGCAGAGGACGTAGTAAAGGCAGACCTTTATATTTACAACATGAACGGTGAACAGATTACTGAGTATGCCGTTACTGAACGGGGCGAAACAAGCATTACCATTGATGGTGGAAGCCTTAATGCCGGTATGTATCTCTATGCTCTCATTGCCGACGGTCAGGTGATTGATACGAAGAGGATGATATTAACCAAGTAATAAGAAAAGAACGATGAAACGAACATCTTTATTTGTATTGCTTGTAGCCTGTACTATGCTTTCGAGAGGGCAAACTAATATTGAGGCATTGTCACTTGATAACATTGCAGCAACATATACGCAGCAGAGTATACAGATGCAGTGTGATACTACCATCAATCTTAACTATTCTTCTGCTATTACAGGGCTCTCTGTGTCAGGGACAGCGATACTGAATCATGCGTCGAATAGTCTTGTTCGCATCACCTTGCAGGATGAATATGATACAGAGTATTTGGTATACGAGTTGTATCCGTTGCTGGCTGATAGCGATACAGTCACTTTTGAGAATGTTGCATTTGAGACGTCTGTATTGGATAATGTGATGGCAGAACGGCTAAATATCAAGGTTATTAATGGCGTATTGCAACTGGGCGAGATAAACACTTCAACTCATGCGGTAAGCAATTATACCACACGACAGATTTCTACGTTGAACGCACAAAATACCTATATAATAGAAAAACTGAACGAGAATCTGGAGAAGAACAATATGCCGTGGCGCGCTGGTGAGACCACCATCTCACAGCTAACGTATGAGGAGAAGAAAGCGTTGTTTGGTGGGGAGGTTCCTAATCTTGGTGGTTTCGAATATTATGCAGGTGGTGTGTTTGTAATGCCAAACTATGACTACACTGCTGCGGTAAATCCCACATCGTCATTGAGCGCGACTAATAGCTCTACATCATATGTGCCAGAGTGGGACTGGCGCAATCGACATGGTAAGAATTGGGTGACTTCTGTTAAGAATCAAGGGAATAGTGCTACTTGTTGGGCTTTTGCGGCATTGGGCGCATTAGAGGCGTATGTGAATCTATACTTTAATCGTTTGTTGAATCTGGATTTGTCAGAACAAGAATTAGTGTCGTGTACGGGTAGAGATAGCGATTATTATGGAGGCTGGTCTAGAGATGCGCTAGAATATATTATTGAAAATGGAGTAATGGATGAGGACAGTTTCTCTTTTCTGGATGCTCCAGGAAATTGTAGCAATAAACCGACTTCCTCAAATGAACGAATATGGATAGAATCTTATATTACCTTGGAAGATCTTGGAGGGACGGTGGATAATCTAAAAAGTCTTGTACATAAGGCTCCATTAGCATTGTCTGTTGCATCTTGGGGACATGCTGTTACTCTGGTTGGTTATAAAGTTCTTGAGGCTGGAGATCGCTTTTATGTAAAAGCGACCTCTGGAGAAACTGCAATAAGGGAATGGATAACCATTGAGGAAGGAGATCCTTTAATAGGAGCTACTGCGTGGATTGTGAAGAATAGTTATGGAACTTTGCAGGATGATAACGGCTATGTGTATTTGGTTACAAACATTTCTGATATACGTGCTCATAAAACATGCTTGATACAAGGAGATGTCACATCTTTAAATCCAACTCACAATATCCTTTCCACAGATGTCGACAATGATGGCTATTACTTTTGGGGAGTAGGCGAAAGACCTGCAGACCTACCATTCTGGGCACAGGAGGAGGCTGATGGTGATGATTCTAATCCTTTATATGGTGCGCTTGATGCCTATGGTAATTTGGAGTCTATCTCAGAAACGTCATATCCAACCCTCATCATTAATACGACAGTAGTATGTGATGAGGTTAGCCATATCTGTAATGATATCCGTATTGTCAATGGTGGGAGACTGACAATTACTGCTGATATAACGAGAGGTATAACTTCCTCTATTACTGTAGAAGATGGCGGTGAACTTATCATTGATGGTGGTTCCATTACTCGGGGAAGTGTCGTTGTAAAGAGCAACGGTACGATGTCAATCACTGGTGGTGGGGAGTTGCTACTAAACGATTCCAATAACTTTAAAGTCGAGCAAGGCGGAATTTACTATCAACTGTTTGGGAAAATTCAGATTATAGACTAACTTTGCGGAAATTAACCTATTGGCGTTATGAAACGAAAAATCTTATTATTAAGTCTGTTGCTTGCTTCTGCTGCCACTATTATGGCGCAAGATCCTATCGTGACAGAAGGTAAGGAATGGCATCTTGATGTCAGCAGTGGCCTTTATTCACGGGATGTCCGCATGTGGATTGAGGGAGATACCATTGTTGATGGTGTGGCGTGTAAGCGGTTTCTTACACACACCAAACAGTTATGGGACGGATGTCGGGAGGCTCTTGAGGTAGGATATTGCCGGCAAGATGGTGACAAATACTATCAAAATGGGGAGTTGATGTTCGACCTCGGTATGCAAGTAGGGGACACCATTACCTTTACTGCAGGAACACAGTATATAGTGAAGGCCGTGGGAGATACCATATTGTCCGATGGCGTGACCCGCAGATATCAGTTGATGATGATGGCCGAAGAGATTCATGATGAGGTCACCCCATATAATTCGGATTATTGGGTCGAGGGCATTGGCTCGTTAAGTGCGGGCATCCTTACCTGTCATGTTTTCAGAGATGGATTCATGTCGACCCTGCTCGGCTGTTCGTATAATGGGCAATACCTATATAGAAACGTGGGATCCGGTATAGAAAAGCCTTTGTCTCACCTGTCAATAATTACTCCCTACTATGACCTTCAAGGCCGCCCCGTAGCTAACCCCACACGTGGTATCTATATCAAGGATGGCAAGAAAGTTGTGATTAAGTGACGAAGCGGTATGAAAGCGTCGGCCGCCGTTAACGAGCATCAGGGTCTTTGACCCGAAATAACTTCAAGGAGTTACAAACCCCTACCTCAGTACCCTCTCGGATGACACATCCGAGAGGGCTCCCTAATCAAGGTAAACGAAGTAAACGCGGTAAACTCCCTTGTTTTTTATTTTGGAGGAGCTGGCTCTATATATAGGGATTAATATTATTATAATATTAAGCTCTTTTCCTCTCCTGAAAACAGGTGAGTTGACCGAGTTTACCGAGTTGACCTGCCGAAAAATGACGTTGATTTAAGGCCGAAAATTTGCGCACCAGTTAGGTTACAAATGTTTCCCAGTTGGGCGATACTGTTTCAAAAAGTGTGTCTCAATTAAGTAGTAAAAAAGGACCGGCCAAGTTTGGCCAGTCCTGACAAGTTTGTAATTTTGGGTGTCCAAATCAAAAATTACAACTTATGTTACTTACAAAGGAACAAATTTCTGAGCAAATGTGCAAGCATGCACAGAAGAAAAATGGTCTTCATGACTTAATGGAGATAATGCTTGAGAGTATGATGGTTGCCGAGCGCAGCGAGTTTCTCGT
>JAZSGL010000041.1:0-31277 GCA_045532735.1 Paludibacteraceae bacterium
GCACGTAGAGTTCGCAGGTGTACACTCTGGTGACGCTACCATCCAATTCCCAGCACAAAAACTCTATGTAGAGACCGTGCGCCGAATCAAGAAGATCTCTGGTCAAATCGCACGCGAGCTCAATATCTCTGGTCCATTCAATATCCAGTACCTCGCTCGTGAGAACGAGATCAAGGTGATCGAGTGTAACTTGCGTGCTTCACGCTCGTTCCCATTCGTATCTAAAGTATTGAAGATCAACTTCATCGACATAGCTACTCGTATCATGCTCGGTCTCCCAGTGGAGAAACCAAGCAAGAACTTCTTCGACTTCGACTATGTGGGTGTCAAGGCATCGCAGTTCTCCTTCAACCGTCTGCAAAAGGCCGACCCAGTCATCGGTGTGGACATGACCTCTACGGGTGAGGTTGGTTGCCTCGGCGAGGATGCTAACGCAGCCCTCTTGACCTCTATGCTTTCCGTAGGCATGCGCGTACCTAAGAAGAATGTACTCTTCTCTATCGGTTCGCCAAAGCAAAAAGCACAGATGCTCGAGTCTGCACGCCAACTCATCGCGAAGGGCTTCAATATCTACGCGACCCTTGGTACAAGCCACTTCCTCACAGAAGCAGGTATCCCTAACACTACGGTTTACCAACCATCTGAGGAGGGCACTCCACAAGCTATCGACCTCATGCGCGAAGGCGTGATTGAGTTCGTTGTGAGTGTACCTAAGGATATCGTGACCGACCCACAAAACGATGTTTGCTACCACGTTCGTCGTGCGGCTATTGACCTCAACGTGCCATTGCTCACCAATGCACGCCTCGCAGCAGCGTTCATCAACGCCTTCTGCACAGTCGATGTCAACGACCTCGCTATCCAATCGTGGGATGAGTATAAGTAATAACAAGACCGCCTGACGGCTGTTAGATAATAGACCACTATGTTGTTAGACCGGGCAAAAGCCCTGAGAGATTCTAAGGTCTAACTTCTAACAGCGGAGCGGTCTAACAGTAAAACGATCTAACAGCTCGCCAAGCGAGCGATCTAAATAATTAAAAAAATTATGCAAGCTTTAACAGCAACCAATTTTAACTTTCCTGGTCAAACCAATGTGTACCACGGTAAAGTGCGTGATGTATATTTCATCGGTGAGGACTGCCTCGCTATGGTAGCCACCGACCGTATTTCTGCTTTTGATGTGATTCTTCCAAAAGGTATTCCATTCAAAGGCCAAATCCTCAACCAAATCGCAGCTAAGTTCCTCGATGCAACAGCTGACATCGTGCCTAACTGGAAACAAGCTACTCCAGACCCTATGGTGACCGTAGGTGTTCGTTGCGAGGGCTATCCAGTAGAGATGATCGTTCGCGGTTACCTCTGCGGTTCTGCATGGCGTGCGTATAAGAGTGGCGTTCGCGAGATCTGCGGCGTACAACTCCCAGAGGGTATGCGCGAGAACGAGAAGTCCCCTACCCCAATCATCACTCCTACTACTAAGGCTGAGATCGGTGCGCACGATGAGGATATCTCTCGCGAAGAGATTATCGCTCAAGGCTTGATTCCAGAGGCAGAGTACGAGCAATTGGAGAAATACACCCTTGCTCTCTTCAACCGTGGACAAGAAATCGCTGCTAAGCAAGGACTTATCCTCGTGGATACCAAATACGAGTTTGGTAAGCACGGCGACCAAATCCTCCTCATGGACGAAGTACACACCCCAGACTCAAGCCGCTACTTCTATGCTGAAGGCTATGAGGAGCGCTTTGAGGCAGGTTTGCCACAAAAACAACTCTCCAAAGAGTTCGTTCGTGAGTGGTTGATGGACAATGGCTTCCAAGGCAAAGAGGGTCAACAAGTACCTGAGATGACTGACGAAGTAGTAGCAGGTATCACTGCTCGCTACATCGAGCTCTACGAGGGTATCACTGGCGAAAAACTAGTCCTTGACGCTTCTGCCGACGACCTCACCGCTCGCATCGAGAAAAATTTGACCGACTATTTAACAAAATAACCTACACGGATTATTAATAAACAACAATATCAAAATATAAACGACAATACTGACAACTTGCGCGGCAATCAATACTCCTGCCGCGCTCAAGAGGGCAATTGTTAATTAGTTCATAATTGAAGTATAATATCCTTGCCGCTCGAGGGATATTGATTCGAGCGGAAATAATCGTTCGAACGAATGTGAGATAAGAATATTGTTATTATTGTCGTCAAAAAAATAAAATATTGTTGGATAAAATAATCATCGTTGTTGTTATAGACAAGAAAACATGGCTGGATTTTTTGGTACAATATCTACAACTTCTTGTGTAACCGATGTCTTCTACGGCACGGACTACCATTCTCACCTCGGTACACGCCGTGCGGGTATGGCAACCTTCGACAAGGAGAACGGCTTCAAACGAAGCATTCACAATATCTCCAACTCGCACTTCCGCACGAAGTTCGAACACGAGTTGGACGAGTTTAGTGGCAACGCTGGCATTGGTATCATCTCCGATACCGATGCACAGCCACTACTCATCAATTCTCACCTCGGTCGCTTTGCTATCAGCACCATCGGCAAGATCAACAACCAAGACGATTTGGTAGCCCACTTGCTCGAACAAAAAGTGCACCTCTCCGAGTTCAGTAGCGGACGCGTAAATCCCACAGAATTAGTTGGTTTGCTCATCGTGCAAGGTAAGGACTTTGTAGATGGTATCGAGAATGTCTATCGACATATCAAGGGCTCTTGCTCTATTCTTATCCTTACCGAAGATGGTATCATCGCAGCTCGCGACTCATGGGGACGCACACCTATTATATTAGGTAAGCGTGACAACGCTTATGCTATTGCAAGCGAGTCGTCATCCTTCTTCAACCTCGGCTTCCAAACCGAGTATTTCCTCGGCCCTGGTGAGATTGTACGCGTGTATGCTGACCGTGTAGAGCAACTGCGTAAACCTAATGAGAAAATGCAGATTTGCTCTTTCCTTTGGGTGTATTACGGCTTCCCTACTTCCGACTACGAAGGTCGCAATGTGGAGCAAGTGCGCTATGCGTGCGGTCATGCGATGGGTAAGAGCGACGATGTAAAGGCAGATATTGTCTGCGGTATTCCTGATTCAGGTATTGCGATGGCTATTGGTTATTCCCACACTTCGGGTGTGCCTTACCAACGCGCCATCACCAAATACACACCTACATGGCCACGTTCCTTCACCCCTTCGCAACAAGCAACACGCGACCTGGTGGCTAAGATGAAGATCATCCACAACTACTCCATCCTTCGTGGCAAGAGTATCCTCTTCTGCGACGACTCCATCGTGCGCGGCACACAATTGCGCGACAACACCCGTTGCCTATTGGAAGCAGGAGCCAAGGATGTACATATGCGTATTGCTTGTCCACCTATCATGTATGGTTGTCCATTTACCAACTTCACCACATCGAAGTCAGATATGGAGCTCATCACCCGCCGCATCATTGCAGACTTGGAGGGTGAAGAGGCTGCTAACAATCCAGAGCGTATCAAGGCATATGCAACGACCGACTCTTTAGAGTACCAACGCATGATACGTGCCTTGCGTGACCGCTTCGCGCTCAAGTCCCTCAAATACACCAAGATAGAGGACCTCATCGCCGCCATCGGACTACCTAAGTGCAAAGTATGCACCTTCTGCTTCGACGGTTGCAACCCTGAGGAATAATAAAAAACAAAAATTGTAAAAAATTATCCCAAAATTATCCAATATTAAATTATAATATTCGGTTTCATATAAATTTTGGTTCATTTTCTATAATATTCTATAATTTTTGGAGAAAGAAACATGACTCCTTTTAATAACGAGAAATATATCCGCATACAGTCGGAGCATATCAAAGAGCGTATTGCGCAGTTTGGTAATAAACTTTACCTTGAACTCGGTGGTAAACTCTTTGACGACTATCATGCTAGTCGCGTACTGCCTGGTTTTCAGCCAGATAGCAAACTGACTATGCTCACACAACTCCGTGATACTATGGAGATTGTCATCGTCATCTCTGCTGCTGACATAGAGAAGAACAAAGTGCGTCAAGACTTAGGCATTACTTACGATGTGGATGTATTACGCCTAAGAGAGGAGTTTATTGCTCAAGGGTTCCTCGTTAACTCCGTAGTCATCACCCACTATAGTGGTCAAGTGTCGGCACAAAACTATAGCCAACGCCTTGAGCGCCTCGGTATCAAGACCTACTTCCACTACACCATCGAGGGCTATCCACACAATGTGGCACTTATTGATTCGGCTGATGGTTTTGGCAAGAACGATTATATTGAGACCACTCGCCCATTGGTAGTAGTTACCGCCCCAGGTCCTGGTAGTGGCAAGATGGCAGTTTGCCTGAGCCAACTTTACAACGAGCACCAACGCGGCAACCAAGCAGGATATGCTAAGTTTGAGACCTTCCCTGTGTGGAACCTCCCACTAAAGCACCCAGTCAATAAAGCTTACGAAGCTGCTACAGCCGATCTCAATGATGTGAATATGATTGACCCATATCACTTGGAGGCATACGGCAAGACAGCTGTTAGCTATAATCGTGATTCAGAAATATTTCCTGTATTAGATGCCTTATTTACAGGTATTTACGGTCATAACCCATACAAATCACCAACGGATATGGGTGTGAATATGGTAGGTTTTTGTATAGAAGATGATACGGCATGCCAAGAGGCCAGCAAGCAGGAGATTATCCGTCGCTACTACCATGCGCTGAATGATTTTGCTAATGGCGATATTAGCGAGGCTGTAGTCAATCGCATTGGTCGATTGTTTAAGCAAGTTGGCATCAGCACTGCAGACCGCCAATGCACAGTAGCGGCTAAAGAGCGCAAAGAACGCGATAATAGCACCGCTGTGGCGGCTATTGAACTGCACAACGGCCAGATTATTACAGCTGAAGCATCACCATTGTTGGGATCAAGTGCAGCCCTCTTGCTGAATGCCACAAAATACCTCGCTGGCATCAACCATGATGTCAAGCTTATCCCACAAGAGATGATTGAGCCTATCCAACATACTAAGATCAGTTACCTGCGTGGTCGCAACCCACGCTTGCATACGGATGAGGTATTGGTAGCATTATCGGTATTATCGTTGCATGATGAGAACTGCCGAATGACATTGGAAGCGCTACCACAACTAGCTGGTTGTCAAGTTCATTCCACAGTAATGCTCTCAGAAGTAGATCGAAAGATTTTCCGCAAATTAGGTATTGACCTTACTTGCGACCCTGTACGGAAATAAAATACACTACTCTATAAGAATCGCACCCAGTAAGGTGCGATTCTTATATTATTGGTAATATGGGGCGAATGCCGAATAGTAGTCTTTCATCCAATTTTTAGAGGATTGCTGATACCACTTGTAAAATATCTTATCATCCATATTTCCTTCTACCCATTGCTGATAAAGTGGTAGAAAATCAGATTGAATCTTTGTCTCCACATCATTGGTACATGTCATAAGCGCAGGCCTGTTCTCATTGCCAACTAAAATAGTCTGAAGAGCCACATAACGCTTTCCATTGCTAATATGCATAGGGAATGCCCATTGATCCTTTATTTGGAGTGATGCATCGCACATCTCGCAATGAAGTGCCTCACCTTTCTTAGCCTTCATATTGCGTGCTACCATATACGCAGGTAACGAACTGCTATTCATTAATAGCGGTATAGCTACAGCACAAGCAGGATAACCCAATGCAGACCACATGACACTATACTTAGGATCACTGCCCGCCTTCACACCTTGAAAACAAATTACAGCAGATGTGATACGACGAGGAATATAATCTTGATCTATAATATATTGAGGTGCATTTTCTTGGTAGTAATTCACTCCTAGCACCTCATGTCTATACTTACGAGAGAAGAGGTTGATAGCATCTATGGCTGTCATTTCTTTTTCACGAGAGAATTTCTCTTGCATGATAGCCGAAGCCGTTTGGTATCGCTCCCAACCTTCGTAATCTTCGTATCGGCCTGCGAAACTAAAATTGGTAACCACACGATATCCATTCGCTTCTTCGTTGACATCGTACTTGATCCAACGATGGTTATTGATCTCGTAGTATGCAGCACCGCCTTGGGCATCAATAATACCAAAATTAGCTTCAACACCCCAAGGTTGAGGATATGTATCAATCCAAGCCTCAAACTCGTGGAGATTAGCACATTGTCCTAAAACATGATACATGAATTCGCCCTCACGATCCATCTGACAGTCAAGCTGATCTTCGCGCAGATTATAGGAAGCTGTATTCATGATACAGAGGCCTACTTCGTTCATACCAGCCCATACTTCACCATCCAAAGAAGGCGCATTGACTAAGCCAATAAACGCATATTTCTTACCTTGAAAATGCGCAATGCGATTGTTGAGCTCGTCGGTGTCACGATGCTTAAACATCATGGGTTTGCCAGATGGCGTAGCCTTACCGCTGATGATAAAAGAAGTACATGCAAAGGTGATTGATACTGAGAATAGAGCTATTGTAAGTAAAACGATTTTCTTCATAATGGTATATTATTTTCAAGTGTACGCCAAAGAGTGTCTTCAGGAATAGGGGCCGTAATCACGATTGGTAATTTGCTGACAGGATGAATGAATTCTATTTTTCTTGCGTGCAAAGATATTCCCCCATCTGGATTGCTACGCTTAGCACCATATTTCAAGTCGCCTCTGATAGGGCATCCTAAAGCTGCTAGTTGACAGCGTATCTGATGATGACGCCCCGTCTCTAGATTGATTTCGAGCAAAGTATATCTATCGCTTTGTGCAATGGTTTTATAAGAAAGAACAGCATGTTTAGCATCCTTAGTACCAGGTTTTACGACAAATGATTTGTTCTGTTTTTCATTCCGCCATAGATAATTCTCCAAGCGTCCTTGAGGAGTGGGCGGTGGAGATTGAACAATAGCCCAATATGTTTTTTGTATCAATTCGTGGGATTGAAACATGGCGTTGAGTCGTGTCAGCGCCTTACTTGTGCGGGCAAAAAGTACCACTCCTGTGGTAGGGCGATCCAAGCGATGGGTCACCCCAAGAAATACTTCGCCAGGTTTTTGGTACTTCTCTTTGATATACGCTTTAACTGTCTCTGACAGGGGTATATCACCGGTCTTATCACCTTGCACGATCTCATGGCAAGTCTTGCTCACGGCTATGATATGATTGTCTTCGTATAATACCTGCATGTTAGTTTAGTGTTTAGAGTTTAGTGTTTAGAGAATCCTCGACCTCACGCAGAGGAATCATCACAAAGTCACGTTCGTGCATACGAGGATGAGGCAATGTAAGTCTCTCGCCTGATCGCCTAATCGCCTCATCGCCTTTCGCCTGGAGTAGGTCGATGTCAATCACACGGTCGTGGTAGATACCATTGATGGATTTCTCGGTGCGACCCATCTCCCGCTCAATCTGCTGAGTAATAACGAGCACATCCTCAGGCGAGTAATCTGTTCGAAAGACGGCTACGATATTCGCAAACTCATTCTCCGACACAAAGCCCTGTGGCTCACTACGATAGATGGACGAACAAGCAAGTTGCTCCCCTACTCGTTCACGCAGCAGTCGCAATGCCTCTTGCAGGTTCTCCTCGCGATTGCCCAGATTGCTGCCGATACCAAAGTAGATGAGCATGTTTGTGATTAGTGGATATCCGCAACTGATACAAACTCGTACTCTATCTTCTCGCCCATGGTCACAAGCATGTAGTATGGCTCGTTGTCTTCATCTTTCATTGAGTCCACCACGATGGAAGTCATACCTTTGACTTGGGCAATCTCGCGTGAGTGATCATGTCCTGTCCATACCATCTCCACACCATGTTTGGTAAAGAGATTGAGCAAGGTATATGTCTCCTCTTGAGTATAGTTGGATGTATGTCCTTGCGATCCATCACGCTTGAAAAGGTGGGTATGGGTGCAGGCAACGATATGGCGAAAATCTTTTGTATCAGCCCATTGCAATGTCTCGCGAAGCCACTCCAACTGTTTTTTGCCTACCGTGCCATCAGCCGAATCATACACGATAAACAGATCCTTCGCGCCAGATGGAGTGCTTACTGTGAAATAGTAATTACAGGTCTTAAAACACTCCACATACAGTGGCCATTGTTTGAAATAAATATCATGATTGCCAGCTACAGCCATAAGCGTATCGTGTTTTGCGGGGTTGAGAGGCACTGCCTCGTATGCAGAGTACATCTCGTCGAAGTAGTTTTGTGCATCGATAATATCTCCCAAGTGCACTGCCACAGGGCAAAGCATATCTTGACGATATTGGTTGATAAAATATGTCCAACGTGTTTGCGTTTTGGTCATATGGGTGTCGGTGCAGACATATACATGGTAGTCATCTGCAGGAGCTTGCAGGGCAGCAAATCCGTGTTTATCATTATACACTTTCGACTCCTCAAATCGCTCATCAATCGTAGGCGATGTACCCGCAAACATACCCACTAAGTCCAATCTCGCTTCAGGTCCGCAAGATGCCAAGATAAAAGAGCCAAGAGCCAGGAACAAGGAACCAAGATAAAATTGTATTTTCGTTTTCATAATTCTAAATTCAAAATTAAACATCTAACTTCTAACAGCGAAGCGGTCTAATACCTAACTTCTTTATTCTTAAAATCGATACTCCGCTCCCACTCTCACTTCTGCGCCGTAGTAGTGTGCATTGAGGTGGAACATTCCTGCCAGTTTCATTTTGCCCGATAGGCGCACACGCCAATGCTCGTTCACATCGTACCAACCGCCTAGGTAGAACATCGGTTGCCACATGCGCTCCACTTGATAGTTGTCCATGTTCGCCAGCGCCAAACTGATGTTCCATGGCGAAGTCTGCGGACGCACGAATGCCTCTACGCGATAAACGGCATCAAAGGGCTCTAGTATCATCTCATCTCCGCTTCGTTTGGTATAAGGCAGCGGTATTATGATACGGTTGCTCATACCCACTTGCACATTCACATACTGCATCCTATAGCCCACGGAGATTGCGTGTACAAAGTCGCGGAAACTATCCCGATTCACAAAACGCATCATCAGTCGATCTTCGAGATACAATTCGCCCACAGGCAGACGGAACTTAGGGCGCAGTTGTACGCCCATAGTATAGAAGTCAGATGTACTGGTGCGGATATTGGCTTGCATATCAAAATGTGGATTGATAGGCAAATAGGCGTCAATATCAAAATTGGCATACGAGCCGTAGGTTAGATTATGTCCATAGCCCGCATGAAGCGACACGCAGTATGCAGTATCGCCTGGCTGCACTTGTGCCATTGCCATAGGAGATAGGAGCAATGCACCAAGAGCAAGTATTAAACACAGTTTTTTCATTTCAAATGATTTATAATTCTATTATTGTTATTCCAGCGCCGCCACGGTCGGGGTCGCCGTCGTGGAAAGAGATATCGCCTGATTTCAAGCGACGCATACTCTTTTGGCGTTCAGCCAGATAATCACGCACCACTTGCTTCAATGCACCAGTACCTGTGCCATGCAAAATACTCACCTGTTCGGCATTAACCATCAAGGCATCGTCCACATACGCAATAACAGCTTCCAGTGCTTCGTCCGCGCGTAAGCCACGGATATCCAACTCACGGGAGAAAGACAACTTACGACGGCGTAATTCATCTGCCACATTGCTTGATACCATTTTGGGTTTTTGTGTATTTGTTTCTTGGATGAGTTTAGTAGGATTCTTTGTAAGCACTTTCAAATCGCTCAGCGAGCGCAAGACCTTGTCTTGCTTCTTTGTCGTAGTGCTAGTGGAGCTTGTTTTGCTAGTTGTTTTAGATGATTTAGTCTGTCGCTCCACTTTTTGTTTAAGATTCTCAACTTTCTCACGAGCTTGCTGCGTTGCATTCTTTTCTGCTCTAGCCTCTTTAATCTCTCGAATGGTGCGTTCAATTGTGGCATTGCTCCTACGAAGGAGATCAGCGGCTTGCTCATTAGCCTCCTCGATAATAGCTCGCTTCTTTGCTTTGATACCTGCCATCTGCTCCTCGTAGTGGGCTATTTTTTCCTCGAGGTGCTTCTCTTTTTGGCGGATATTCTGGCGTTTGTTTTCCCAATAGCGTTTATCGCGTGCGATATCCTGGAGGTGTTTGTCGTAGTCTATATGTTCTTCTCCGACGATGTCTGTAGCCCGTTGGATGATGGTTTCAGGCAGACCAATTTGTCGAGCTATTTCGACAGCAAAACTACTACCTGCCTGACCGATAGATAATTGGAAAAGCGGTTTGAGTTGTCCGCGGTCATAGAGCATAGCGCCATTGATGATGCCTTCGGTGCGCTCGGCAAGGTGCTTGAGGTTACCATAGTGAGTCGTAATCACCCCAAATGCATGTTGCTCATTAAGTTGTGTAAGCACAGCCTCAGCAATAGCACCACCAATAAGAGGCTCTGTGCCTGTACCAAATTCATCAATAAGCAAGAGTGTATGGCTATTCGCATTTCTCACGAAGAACTTCATATTGCGAAGGTGGGATGAATATGTTGAGAGATCGTCTTCGATAGATTGCTCGTCACCTATATCAAGCATTAATCGTGAGAATATACCCATTTGACTAGATTCGTGCATAGGTACAGCCAAACCACACTGAAGCATGTATTGTAATAATGCTACAGTCTTGAGACATACCGATTTACCGCCAGCATTCGGTCCGCTGATAACAAGCATGCGTTGGTTCTTATCTAGTGTAAGTGTGAGAGGCACAACAGTTTTTCCTTGACGACGGAAATTAATCAACAAGACAGGATGATATGCCTCACGCCATAGGATATGCGGATGATTATTAATCTCAGGAACAATAGCATGTATATCTTGCGCAAATAATGCTTTTGCACGCAGGAAGTCAACCTCTGCTAAATAGTCTTCGGTTGCGATAATCGCAGGAATCTCAGGGCGTATCTCCGAGGTGATAGCCATGAGTATGCGTATGCGTTCACGGCGTTCCTCGCCTTCAAGTTCTCGAATGCGATTGTTGGCTTCCACCACTTGTTGAGGTTCTATAAAAACTGTCTTACCAGTAGCAGATTCATCGTGAACGATACCGCCAATCTTACGTTTGTAAGCAGGTGGTACTGGCAATACTAACCTACCTTCTCGCATAGTGGGTGTAGTGTCTTTGTCCAATATACCTTCCGCTTGTGCTTGACGAAGGATGGCATTCAATGCTCTGCTGACAGAGCCTTGTGATGCAGCAATCTCTTTGCGAATACGAGCAAGTTCAGGTGAAGCATTATCGCGCATCTTACCATAGCGGTCAAGTACTCTATCAATCAAGGTGACGAGGTTAGAAGGTGACGAGGTAATGAGGCTAGAAGATAAGATTGGATATTTTATCTTATCTAATGTGGCGAAGAATCGCTCCAGTTGAGCAGAATAAGAGAGCATTTTACTCATTGAGTAGAGCTCGGCCTCATCTAAAAAAAGTCCCTCTATCCGAATGCGTGATAGAGCCTCACGCAAGTCGTATATCTCGCCTTGTGGAAAAGCTAGGGAAGGGTCAGTGAGTAGCGTCATCATCTCCCGTAGTCGCTGCAGAAGCGATTGTATCTCGGGATAATTCGTTAGCCACTGCATTTGCTCAACTCGCTCACGCCCCAATGAAGAAGTGCAACAGCCCTTGAGGCTGTCGCGTATGACTTGGAAGTCAATCTTCTGCTCTATATTTTGAGGATAGATCATGAAAGAGTAAAAGCAAGAGGCTTATTCTTGTGGATAAGTGATGACAATATCAAATTCCATAGCAGGAGGATTGATATCGATATTATCCTCGTAAGCAAAATCGCTACTACGGAAATTGAACTCTACCCAACCTATACCATAAGTAAAGTCATAGGTTTCAGTGAAATAGATCCATTGACCATAGTTATTTTGCTCTTCCACATGGAGGACATAAGGCAACAGATGCTTACGAGCTTTAGAGTTATTTTGGCGATTAAATACAGCATATGCTTTTACCTCACCATAATCAAACACTTCCTTATTGATCTCTGGAACATTAAAACCAGCATAGAAATAATTATTGTTGAATTGATCACTTGTACCTTGCTGTGTATATGACCATTCATTGGCTTTAACCTTAACCCTTATCGTCTTAAGAGTAGCGCCTTCCTGCTCTACATATGTAGGGTTGCTAATACAACCAGCCATTACAAAAAGGATAGAAGATAAAAATAAAATCTTTTTCATATTGCTTAATTTTTATTGAATTCGGTGCAAAGGTACAAAAAAAAATAGACATACAAAAGAAATCGCGCCGAAATTTTATTTTCAGCGCGATTTTAGAAGTTTAATCTTATATATGATTAGAAAGGAATCTCTACAAAATGTACTTTCACATTTTGGATATGCGTATCACTTACAGCCATAATACCATTAGCAGGAACAACTTGGAAGAATTTTTTAATTTCTGTTCCATCAAAGTATTCTCCACCTACAGCAAGTTCTGCTTCAGAATGATTGGTGAGAGTAAACGCCATATCACACATTTGAGAAGGAATAACCGGACCAAGGGTCATATACGCACTATATATTCCTGTGTTAGCATAGGTAATCTCCTTGCTTACTAAGGATTTGAGTTGCCAATCATACTCACCTACCTCATATTGTAATTCACAAGAAACAACTATGACACCACCTTGTTGTTGTACAAATGCGTTCACATCGTAGAAAATATGTTGTCCTTCGTTGCTTTTAGCAAGAATCTCAACTGCTTTGACATCACCTTCACCCAAAGTGATAGACCATTCGCCACCAAGATAACCATGAATATCTTCATTAACGGTTTGACCAATCAAGTCGTTTTGTATCTTAGTTTCATTAGGTTCATTTAAGTTGGCTCTTTTGCTCAAGCCACCAGCGAACTCCCATGAATTTGAGAATAGAGACTTAGTAGATGATTTGATAGGCGCTACCGGGGTGGTTTGTTCTGGTACCTCTTCCTCCTCAGTTTCCTCAGCAACAGGAATTACATTGTTGATTTCGACAGGAAGATTGATGTTTAGATTAATAGGAACAACTACACTAATTGGAGTTTTCTCGCCTTCTACCAAAACGGTATCAGTTTGAATCACTTGCAAAGTATCATGTACAGGAACTTCAACAGTGTCCAAAACAGGAACCTCAACTGTGTCAACTACAGGAACTTCAACATAAACAGTATCAATTACAGGAACCTCAACTTCCTTGATTACAGGAACTTCGACCTCCTTAATAACTGGGACTTCTTTGATAACTGGAACTTCTTTGATGACAGGAACCTCTTTGATGACTTCCTTGATGACTTCTTTTACAACAGGAACTTTCTTAACAACTTCTTTTACAACAGTGTCCACACGAGCTGCAGGTTGCTCTTCTTCTGCTGCAACTTCTTTTACTTCCTCAATAATTACAGTCTTTTTAACAACAACCGTTTCAACAATATCAACGACCTCCTTAGTGAGGGAATCACAAGCAACAGTTTGCTCGGAGCTTATAACCTCTTCTATTACAGTAACATCACCTTCCGTTTCAGCAATAACCTCTTCAACTGTAGGGATTGTTTCTTCTACAACCTCTTCAACTACAGGAGTTTCTTCTACGACCTCTTCAACTACAGGAGTTTCTTCTACCACTTCTTCAACTACAGGAGTTTCTTCCACAACCTCTTCAACTACCACTACTATAGGAGTTTCTTCTACCACAAGCTCTACAGAAGTAGGATTATCTTCTACCACGATAAGAACTTCCACAGAAGGATTTTCTTCAGCCACAACTAACCCCTCTACAGATGGTTCGTCTTCTACTACAGATACTTCTTCTACTGCGACTTCTTCAACTACAGGAAGCGCTTCAACAGCTTGAGCGTCAACTACCTCAATCAGCTCGTTAGGTGTGACAGTGTTTTCATCTGACGCGTGAGCCATCATCACAAATGACGCCAAGATACATACTTGAATCAAGAAGAATACTTTTTTCATTGTTATTAAAATTTAATTGTTAATATTTGTTTATAAAATCAATCTCTCAACTTATTAAATAAGGACTACAACACTAAAAATGGTGCAATGGGTGGCAAAGGTACGACATTTTTTTTATTAATGCAAATTAAATTTCAAAAATTATGGTAAAAATACGGTAATAACTAAGAAATAACTAACTAATCACTAACTAATCACTAACTAATCACTAAGTAAAATATAGATAGAAATATAAAAAAGAGTGATCGTAGATGGTTGATAAAGCAAGAGTGGTAAGCAATATGGTGGAAGCGAGAAATATATGGACATATTTGGTGGAATGAAAAAAAAGTAGTATCTTTGCAGTCGAATTAAAAAAACACCAAACATGATAAAGAGATTCGCTTTATTAGCTTCGTTACTAGCCCTAAGTTTTTGGGTAGATGGTCAGACAAAAAATCCTATTTTTGTAGAATACATTGATAAATACAAGTCTTTAGCAATCGATCAGCAGCGCAAGCACAAAGTGCCTGCGGCTATTACGATAGCCCAAGGATTGCTAGAGTCAGCAGCCGGCACATCGGAGTTGGCCAAAAGTTCGAACAACCACTTTGGCATTAAATGCACTTCGGACTGGAAAGGTAAAACAGTAAGTGCAGATGATGATAAAGCGGACGAATGTTTCCGTAGATATGCGGATGTGAGTGATTCGTACGAAGATCACTCCTTATTTCTCTTACGCCCTCGGTACGAATCGCTATTTGCCTTACCAATAGGTGATTACAAGTCATGGGCACATGGGTTAAAAGCATGCGGATATGCTACAGACCCAAGTTATCCCGAGAAGTTGATACGCTTGATTGAGTTATATGACCTGCAGAAATTGACCTTTGACAAATCTTTAGTAGGAGCTGGTTTTGTAAAACAATCAGATACCACATGGGTAGATACGGAGTCAGATGTGATTGCGCATGCTGCGATGGGTGGCGTGAGTGATTATGTATATCCGCCAATGGAAGACTTGGAGTTGTACAATAATCACCCATCAGGTTATCGCAATGGCGTGCGATATGTGATTGCCGCAGATGGGGAGACCTACGCCTCTTTGGCTCTATACTTGAGAATGCGCGAGAAGACACTGCGTAAATACAACGATGCATTGGATACTCGAGAGTTGGAGTCAGGAGACATGGTTTATATTTATCCAAAGAAGAATAGAGCCGGTCGGAAATATAGTTACTATTATTTCCGTCCAGGTGATGATGCATGGAAGATTGCTCAAAAATATGGTATCAAACTGAAGAGTTTGTACAAGTTGAATGGCATCCCATACGGTACTCCATTAAAGACTCAACAAAGGCTTAAATTACGCTGATCATGGCTAGACATAAAGCAGAGTCCATAGGTACATTGTTAGCAGAATACTTCCGCGGCACGGAAGCGGAGACAGCATTGCTAGAGCGCAAGATTCCCACCCTTTGGAAAGAGGTATTGGGTGCTGCTGTAGCACAGTTTACTGGTGAGATGGAAGTAAAGAATGGAACGCTGTATGTACATATTCATTCTGCCGCATTGCGTCAACAACTCTTTGAACAGCGACATGCTATAATCAAGAAGTTGAACGATGCATCTAAAGCTAAAGTATTGACTGATATTCGATTATTGGGTTAGTTGTGAAAGTAGAGGAATTGGCATTGCAGCGCAAACGGTACGCGCATTTGACCGATGAGGAATGGCGTTGGCTGCTCCAACAAGTGGAGGGTCGTCAGCGAACTCGTGGAAAGCTGCCCACAATGGCAGAAATTGCTGATTGGTGGTACCCGGTAAGATTATCCTGCGAACAATGCTCTAGTGAAGAGACTGCAAGATATAAGGCAAAAATACTATATGATGCTTCGAGACAGGTGATAGGAGAAGAGGTGCTAGTGGATTTGACTGGAGGTTATGGAGTTGACACCTACTTTTTGAGTGAGAACTTTGCAGAAGTACATTATGTAGAGCAAGACGAAGAATTATGCCGTATCGCAAAGCATAATTTCGCGCTTACTCGCCCGCAAATACAGGTGCATAATATGCATGCGGAGGAATTTTTGAAGACAGATGTAACAGACAAGAAATGGGTGGTGTATATTGATCCTGCACGAAGAGATAAACACGGTGGAAAAGTGTTTCGCATAGAAGATTGCGAGCCCAATGTAGTGGAAATACTACCAGCCCTAAAAGATAAAGCAGAGAGAATTATTATCAAGTTAAGTCCAATGCTAGACATTACGGCGGCTCTGCGTAGTCTGGCTATACCGATGGATATACATGTAGTAGCTGTGAATAATGAGGTAAAAGAGGTACAGCTATGGAGCAAAGAAGAGAATAGTCCAAGTAGGATTCATGCTGTAAATCTAGGTAGCCAAACCACCGAATTCAGTTTCGTTGTAGAGGAAGAGAAAAATGCACAATGTCCATTGTGTGATGACAAAAGAAATGATAATTTGGCTGATGGGATGTATATTTATGAACCTAATGCAGCGATCTTGAAGGCAGGAGCATACAAATTGATAGGTACACGATATGGCCTAAAGAAATTTGGGGCCAATACTCACCTATACGTATCAAAAGAATATGTGGCAGAATTCCCTGGCCGCATATGGAAACTAAGGGGAGAATTCGCAAAAGACCGACAAATACTACATGCTAGCGTAATGACACGCAATTATCCATTGAGTGCAGATCAATTGCGCAAAAAACTTAAGATAAAAGAGGGGGATCAATTAACTGTGATAGGGGCTAGATTAGGTGAAAAACCAGTAGTCATGCTCGCTGAAAAATGCTAAAAACGGAATCCATGCAAGAGATATTATTGGGAAAATCATTAGAGGAGTTGCAATGTATAGCTCAGGAGATAGGTTTGCCTCGTTTTGCGGGCAAGCAGTTGGCGGAATGGCTATATGTTCGTCGCGCAGTTACCATTGATGAGATGACTAATATTTCGCTAAAGGGTCGTGAGGCGCTTAAAGCAAAGTATAAAGTTGGTCGTCACGGGGCTGTGGCAGAAGCTGTGTCGGAAGATGGTACAAAGAAATATCTTTTTCAAGTAGGTGAGCAATACATCGAGTCGGTTTATATTCCAGAAAACGATCGCGCTACTTTGTGCGTAAGTACACAAGCTGGTTGCAAGATGGGTTGTAAGTTCTGCATGACGGGTACATTGGGTTTTCACGGGCATCTACCTTCAGGTGAAATCTTAAATCAAATTTTCTCCATTCCTGATTCAGGTAGACTGACTAATATTGTGTATATGGGTGAAGGTGAATCGATGGATAATCTGAATAATGTTTTGCGTTCGTTGGAAGTAATGACAAGCAATTGGGGGTGTGGATGGTCTCCCAAACGCATCACCGTATCTTCAGTGGGCGTACTCCCAGCATTGAAGCGCTATATAGAGGAGTGCGAATGTCATCTAGCAATTTCTTTGCACAATCCGTTCGCCACTGAGCGACAAGAAGTTATGCCAATAGAAAAAGCACACCATTTGAATGCTGTAATTACATTGTTAAAGCAGTATGATTGGAGTAAACAAAGGCGTGTAAGTTTTGAGTATATATGTTGGGGAGGAATGAATGACAGTATCAAACATGCAAACGAATTATTACGTGTATTGAAAGGGTTGGATTGTAGGATTAACTTGATTCGTTTTCATGTATCCCCCACAGAAAATCATGATTCAGTAGCATTCGCGCCTAGTAACGAACGTCAGATGGAGTGGATGCGTGATTACTTGACCGAACACGGCATAACAACCACTATACGAAGGAGTCGTGGAGAAGATATTTTGGCAGCATGTGGCATGCTAGTGAACGCATTAAAAAAGTGAGCATACGATTTATCAAAAAAATAAAATAGAAAAATGCAGATATATTTGTATATCTGCTTTTTTTTTAGTACCTTTGTCGGCCAAATGGATAAAATAATTCAATATATCATCGGATTCCTTGTTTATGGCAATCAAGAAGCTGCCAAACAGGTGGGATATACCAATCTAGAAGAAGATTGGAGTAATTACCGCGTAGTGATTATACCTAATGGTCATCTCGGTCAAAAGATAGTAATGCCCGACATGGAGGAATTGAATATTGAAAAAATAACGAATGGAGAGAAGACAACATGGGTTATTCGCACAGATATAGTATATAATACATTTTTCTATATTTCACGGGCAGAAGAATTGGTCAATCTGGAACGAGATGAACATGATCGTTTCTTGGCAAAGTACTCCATATTGGGAAAAAATAATCGCTTAATGATTCCTGTTGTGGATGAGTATGCACGCATGCTGATGAAATTGTTGGGATTAGCATTGCCTTCCGCATCGTTTAGTCAGATATACTTGACCCACGATATAGATTCCGTTGAGCAATACCGCCATTGGCGCGGAGCGATAGGAGGGCTAGTACGTGGTCATTGGTGCAAGGTGCTATCTGCATTAAAAGATGTACATAATGACCCTGCCTTTACATTCTCATGGCTGATAAAACAAGATAAGAAAGTAGAGAATGCAGAGGTGATTTACTTTGTAAAAGACACTACAGGGAAAGGATACGATTACCCTCAATACAAATTGGATGGTAAAGACTTTGCGACTGCGAAGCAACTGATCGAACATAGCGAAGCTAAACTGGGTTGGCACTCAAGCTATTATGGAGCGGATGCTCGTCAAAATGCAGACATAGACAAGAGCCTACATCGTAGTCACTATTTGAGTTGCAGTATTGATCGTATGCAACATTTAGCGGATATTGGTGTAAAAGATGACTTTACGATGATGTTTGCAGATCAAATAGGTTTTCGCCTGCAGACTACACGCGCAGTTCGATGGATTAACCCTAAAACAATGGAATTGACCAATCTGACACTTCATCCTATAACAGTGATGGATTGTACGCTGAGCAATGCCCAATATATGGGGCTGAATGAAGACGAGGCATACTTTGAATGCCAACGACTGATTGAAAAGGTATATCAAAATGCAGGAGAATTGGTACTCTTGTGGCATAATACGGTTGTAACAAAAGAAGGTTATCATCGTTCACTATATCCCAAATTATTGAATTTGCTAATAGAAACACGAGATGAATAAACGCATTCTCATATTATGCGAAGCGATTGCGCCACCCGCTTTTAGTCCGCGTGTTATCACGCTGATTGAATGGTTGCAAAATAACGGTTGGGAGTGTGTGCTGATAACAGAGGAGTGTACAGAGCACCCATTCCATACGGATATATGCGTTAACTACCAAATGCCGGTATACACACATACGCTATTGGATAAACTGTATTGGGGAAAGGACAAAGCATTGTATCAGTTTGCTAAGCAGAAGGTAGATATAAGTAGTTTTGATATTATATTTTGTTCGTCTTATTATTATTTTCCTCTGTACGCCGCTCATTTACTATCGCAAGAGTATCGTATTCCCTTGGCAGTTGATTTACGTGATATTGCTGAACAATGGGGAGATATCTGTTATTTCACGCGCACGATCACGCCTTTCAAAAAACTTAACTACTGGATTGGAAAATTATATGAACGTAGGCAATTACGCAGACGCAATCAAATACTTCACAGCGCTAATATCGTAACTACAGTTTCGCCATGGCATAAAAATCTATTGGCACAGTATAACAAAAATACACATTTGATCTACAACGGATATGATGCTAATACATTTATGCCACAAGATATTGCGTGTGATAAGTTTTACATTACCTACCTAGGGAAATTATATTCTACTCTACTACGGGATCCACGATTATTATTTGAGTCGCTAAGACAATTATATAAAGAGGAGTTAATTGATACAAAGTTGGTAAGGGTATTATTCCACACTGACGTAAAAGGGATGGAAGAGATAAAGTGCTTAGGTGCACAATATCAAATAAGCCCAATACTAGAAGTGAATGGGTATGTTCCTCGTCAAGAAATTTTACCTATCATGCATAAATCCTCCATCCTACTCGTATTAACATCTAAATCCACTCCAAATGGCACACATGGTATAATGGGTACGAAGTTCTTTGAAAATATCGGAGTAGAGAAACCCATTTTGTGTGTACGCTCCGATGAAGAGTGTCTGGCAGACACGATAGCAAATACCCATGCAGGATTAGCAGCAAGCAATATAGAAGATGTAAAGACATTTATCTTGGAGAAATACCAAGAATGGAAAACGAAAGGATATACTCGTCAGCCAGTTATCAACAAAGAACAATTTACCCGCCAGCACGAGGCAAAACAATTTGAACAACTATTTGAACAATGCATCCAATAAGTGTCATAGTACCCATATACAATGCCGATCTATATTTAGCCAAGTGTATTGAATCATTGATTCATCAAGAATATACAGCATTGCAGATTATTTTGGTAGACGATGGTTCAACAGACCATAGTCGTGCAATTGCAGAACAATATGCCAAGCAAGATGCTCGTATTGAAGTATACTCACATACAACCAATCAAGGTCAATCTGCAGCGCGCAATACTGGTCTCCGATATGCAACGGGAGAATATATATCGTTCGTAGATGCAGATGATTATATTGACACGAATTTTTACACATATATGCAGCAGCATATTGGCAGTAAAGACTGTGTTCAAATCGGTTATAAACGAGTTACTAATCAAGGGAAAGTATTTCAGAAAAAGTTACCTAAACATTTCTACCAATTCACATCGCCCTGTATGCGTTTATATCGGCGTGATATATTTGTAAAATATCATTTGCAATTTCCAACTGGAATGATTTATGAGGATGTGATATTCTCTTTAGATTTTTGGGCTAGTAAACCTAGTTATAAAATGCTATCATATACAGGTTATAATTACCTAGCAAACGCTAATTCAACAACCGCCATGCGTAATTTGGTAGCAAAAGAGTTACTATTTGCGACCCTGCAAGAGAAAAGGCAACAACAAAAATCGTTGTTGCAGAAACTGTTGATATTATACACAACTCTACGACTAAGATTACATTTCATCAAATAATGCGTTTTACCAAGAGAGATATTATTTGTATAGCATTGCTATTCATCATGCTATTGATTCCGAATATTTGCGCCTTATTCATGGCTGTAGATATGAAAGGCTCATGGGTAATGAAAATTGGTTATTTAGGCATGGTGATGGTCTGTTTATTGATACCCGCATTGGTATTCAAGGCACGTACATATTTCATCATTGAGGGAGTATTAAATTTTCTTTTTATGCCAATTGACATTGCTAGTTTATACTTAAATAAGCAATCAACCTCTAAGCTATTTCTAAATTCCATATTAAATACGGATATATCAGAGGCAATTGAGATTCTGCTCAGCATGTGGCCTATTTGCCTAATCGTCATCTTGTTGTGGATCACATACATATATCTTTGTATAAGTATTAAGAATCAGCCGCTGCTAAATAAACGATTACGCTATTGGGGAGTGGTAGCAACAGTAGTGATGACTATTGCTACATATGTCGCCCTCTCATTTTTGATACGAAACATTAATCCAAACTTCTCCACTCGAGAAGTAATGAGTCAAACATTGGATAAGTTTGGAATGAAATTTCTTAAGATATACCCATACAATTTGTATATCAATGCATGTAAACTATGGCAAGATCAAAGAGCATGGAATCAGGGTCAAGAAGAATTGAAAAACTTCTCCTTTGGAATAACCAAGCGCCATAATACGGATAGTACATTATACATTCTATATATAGGTGAAGCTGCAAGGTACGATCATTTCGGGCTCAATGGTTATATCAGAAATACTACGCCAAATCTCGCGGAGAAAGAGAATCTAATATCCTATTCATCGATATATGCTCAAGCTAATCTAACAAACTATTCTATTCCATTTCTATTAACCCGGGCTACCACCAACAACATCGAGATTATGCATAAGGAGAAAAGCATATTAGAGGCTTTTCAAGAAGCTGGGTATCAAACTGCATTTATTTCCAAGAACTCCTATACACCATTCACTATGCGAATAATGAATAGTTGCGAATATCATTATATATTCAGCCGTGGATTGGATGCGGTTGATAGTTATGATATAGATCTAGTTCAACACTTAAAAGGTATTGTACATGGTCAAGGGTTATTTGCTGTTTTACACTCACTTGGAAGTCATTACAAATACAACTTACGTTATCCTAAAGAAGCTGATTATTATAAACCGTCGTTGAGTACGAATGATGGATATGCAATGCTAACAGAAGATCATAAAGATCTGCTCATCAACTCGTACGATAATAGTATTCGATATACAGATTATGTATTGGGCGAACTGATTGAATGGATGGATTCGTTAAACCAGCCGACTGTACTAATGTATATATCCGATCATGGAGAGAGTTTTTGGGACGATGAGCGCAAATTGTCGTTGCATGGTTCGTACGAACTAAGTGAAGCAGAATATCATGTACCATGCATGATTTGGTATTCAGATGAATATCAACAAAAATTTACAGATAAAACATATTGGTTACACAACAATAGAGATATATCACAGAATTCTAGTGTAACATTCTCTACATTACTAGATTTGGCAGGCATAGATGAAGTGGTAGATGCTACTAGAAGTTTGTGCTCGCCATGTATTCATGCGATAGATTCTTTTCCTGCAATGAACGGAGCAGGAGAGTTAAAAAATTATGTAATTAACAAATAATTATGTCAACAATATCCAATCAAGAATTGCTTAATCTACTTCGTTGTGAAGTGGTCCCAGCCATAGGATGTACAGAACCAATAGCAGTAGCATTATGTGTTGCTCGCGCGAAAGAAATATTGGGATCGGAGCCCGAAGAGATAGATGTATATCTCTCTAAAAACGTATATAAAAATGCATTGGCAGTAGGCATTCCTAATACCGGAATGACAGGGTTACCTATCGCTATTGCATTAGGTGCGACAATCGGTAAATCCGAATATATGCTAGAGGTATTACGCGATGCAACACCTGAAGCAGTAGCATATGCTAAACAATATATGTTGCGTGTACCAACACAATTGCATATTAATTACGAAGCCCCTAGCATTTTATATATCCATGCTGAAGTGCGCAAAGGAGGTCAAACAGCCCATGCCACGATTATGGATGAGCACACGAACTTCGTAGACGGTAACACGACTCCATCCCATACAATACAACATAGCAATACTCAACAAGCAGAACTTTCTCTCCGCCGTGTCTATGATTTTGCAATGGAAATTGACACAAACTCAATTGCATTTCTAAAAGATGGTGCAGAAATGAATACTGCTGCAGCTGAAACATCATTTGCAGATCAATATGGTCATGGTTTGGGGCGTTTACTGCGCTCTACCACCCTCTCTGCAACTCCGGAGATGGAACATCTATTCGGTGATACCTTATTTACAAAGATTATCAGCTACACCTGTGGAGCATGCGATGCCCGTATGTCGGGTGCGATGGTGCCTGTGATGAGTAACTCAGGATCAGGTAATCAAGGTATATCATGCTCTATTCCAGTATACCTGTATGCGAAAGAAAATCATTGTAGCGAAGAAAAGACATTGCGTGCATTGGCCCTCAGTAATCTCGCAGTTATATACATCAAGCAGTCACTCGGGCGATTGTCTGCCTTGTGCGGTTGTGTAGTTGCAGCAACAGGATCTGCGGCAGGTATCACATATCTTATGGGAGGGAATTACGACGAGATCACCTATGCTATCAAAAACATGATTGCAAATATTTCAGGTATGATTTGCGATGGTGCTAAACCTGGTTGTGCGTTGAAAGTGACTAGTGGTGTAGCAACGGCAATATTTAGTGCATATCTGGCAATGCAACATTCATTTGCAAATTCCACAGAAGGCATTGTAGAAGATGACATAGATCGTACTATTCACAATCTCACGCGTATTGGTCATGATGGTATGCAAATTACTGATGATCTTATTCTCGACATTATGACTCACAAACAATAATCTCTTTATGAATAAATTTAAAGACATACAAGCATATCGAGTAGGATGGATTTTACCATTGGTTGACTTCTTCATAATTTATCCTATTCTACTAGTAATGAGACGCAAAACCACAAAAAGTTTGGAGTTGCGTTTTTTAGGTGACAAGAGAAAGATAGAAAAAGATATCCGACATGGTGCGTTCTTTATGTCGAATCATCGCGATATTGTAATGGATGCCACATGGCTTACATTCATGCTACGCACGCGCTATTTTATCCATCCTTATTTTGGTATAGGCAATAATCTTTTTGGCAAATGGTGGATTGAGCATGTCGTTCGTTTTCTTCGTGGTTTTGTAGTTATTCGCAATGGTGGATTCCGCAATCAACGAGAAAATGCCATAACACTCTCTCAATATATACGTCATCTTCGTAAACATCATAAATCCATTTGGTTGGCCCAACGAGAAGGCCGTGCAAAAGATGGAAATGATGTTACACAACCAGGTGTTCTCAAGATGCTCACAATCGATTCGGAAGATTTCTTTGAGAGCATCAAAGAATTGAATATTTGTCCGGTATCTATCTCATACGAATATGACCCCTGTGACTACCTAAAAGCACGCGAGATGCAACTAAAGCGTGATAATCCTAAATGGCATAAATCGCGTAAGGATGATCTAGTATCAATGAAAGTTGGTATTAGTGGACAAAAGGGTCGCATCGTTTATCGCCTGACACCATCTATCAACCACGAGATAGATCAAGCTCTTGCATTACATCCCGAATTGCGCGAAATGAGTCATAACGAGCAAATTCAGTTTGTATGCAAACTTATTGACCACCATATCCATAAGGCATATGAAATCTATCCTAGAGGAAAGGAGTTTGATGACTATATTGATAGCAGGCTCCGACTTATACACCTCTCAAACAAAGACGAATATTATCTACGCGAGCGTATGTATGAAATGTACAACAATCCCGTAGAGAATTATAATAAAGCAAAAAATAATATAAACATATGATTACAATCGAACAATTAAAAGAAATTCAACAACGTGCAGACAAACTGAAGCAATACTTGGCTATAGATGAGAAGCGCGTGCAATTGGAGGAAGAAGAGCTTCGCACCCAAGATCCAGGATTTTGGGAAGATGCTAAAGCAGCAGAAGCGCAGATGCGTAAAGTGAAAGGTATAAAGGCATGGATTGAGGGTTATGAAGGTGTGCGCGCTGCCACTGAAGAATTGCAATTGGCATTTGACTATTGCAAAGAGGAACTCGTAACCGAGGAAGAAGTAGATGCTGCATATAGTCATGCCTTAAAAGAGGTAGAGGACTTAGAGATGAAGAATATGCTATCGCACGAAGAAGATCAGATGCCAGCTGTATTAAAAATTGTATCTGGTGCTGGTGGTACAGAGGCTCAAGACTGGGCTGAGCAATTGATGCGTCTTTATCAACGCTATTGCGAGAAACACGACTATAAAGTGACTATTGCCAACTTACAAGAAGGTGATGAGGCGGGTATCAAGACCGTAACCTTCAATATTGAGGGAGATATGGCATATGGTTATCTCAAGTCGGAAAATGGTGTGCATCGTCTCGTACGCGTGAGTCCATATAACGCACAAGGAAAACGTATGACATCTTTTGCATCGGTGTTTGTAGTGCCATTGATTGATGATACAATTGATATTCATGTAGATCCATCAGCTATATCATGGGATACATTTCGTTCTTCGGGAGCAGGTGGTCAGAATGTAAACAAAGTGGAGTCTGGTGTTCGTTTGCATTATAAATTCATCAATCCACTCACCAATCAGCCTGACGAGATTGTGATTGAGAATACCGAGACACGCGACCAACCAAAGAACCGTGAGAATGCATTGCGTCACTTGCGTAGTCAACTCTATGAATTGGAATTGGAGAAGCGTCGTCAGGCAGCCGCCAAGGTGGAAGCAGGTAAGAAGAAGATCGAATGGGGAAGTCAGATTCGTTCGTATGTATTCGATGATCGCCGTGTAAAAGATCACCGTACTAACTATCAAACCAGCAACGTCAATGCAGTAATGGACGGTGACATTGATGAGTTTATCAAGGCATACTTGATGGAGTTCCCAGATTAATAATTAGCAAATAGATCAAAAATCAAAATATATGAAAACTATAATTAGTCGAGGATTTATTCTCGTATCCATCATGGCATTATTAGTTGGTTGCGGAAAGAGTACAGGACGAACACTCACATCTGCTACAGGTTCAATCTATGAGTGCCTAGTAGTAATGAATGAAGAACCTCTGACACAAGAGCAATTGAACACAGTGGCCAAGTTATCACTTGTGAATGAGGCATCAGGTTATACCGAGCCAGTGACTACGACATACGACTTAGTTGAGGCTATTATGAGTGCTGATATGCCTTGTATGCCACAGGTAGAGCCTTATTTCCGCTTAACACAAGTGGCTACAACTCAGTTTGATGACATGTTCAAACCTACACGTAACATCTTATTTGTTGACATCAACCCACAAAAGTACACCCAATTAAAGACCAAAGTGTCAAACGACTATTGGTCCACTCCACAAGCTATTTGCCGCATCCAAACACCATCACAAGAGGAATTTGTTAGTTATTGGTTGGAGCATGGTGAAGAGGTACGTGATTGGTTTGTCAACCAAGAGATCAAGCGGCAAACGAAATTCTATCGTGCTAGCACCAACAAAGAGGCACGTGCAATCCTCCAGCAAGAAGGCTATGACATGCTTATTCCTGAAGATTATATGGTGATAATGGATACTATATTGGGTGGAGCCACCACATATAGTCTGCGTAACCCTATCACTATAGTCCCAGAGGTGCGCCTGCTGTGGTGCTGCAACAATAAGGGGAGTATGCGCCGAGACATAGTGGTATATACCTACCCTTACACAGATGAGAATACCTTTACATTGGATTATCTCAATGCAAAACGTGATGAAGTATTGGGACGCGTAATAAGTGCAAGTGTTGAAGGGTCGTATATGGGTACAGAGTATAAGGTGATGCCTCCTGTGGTACGCAATATTGTAGTACATGAAGATGAGCATGCTACAGAGGTGCGCGGACTATGGAAGATATTGGATGGCGAAGCAATGGGTGGTCCATATGTAAGCCATACTCGTTTGGATCAAGTGAACGGACGAGTAGTGACTGCAGAGACTTTTCTTTATGCCGCAGGACAAAAGAAACGTAGCGCATTGCGCCAAGCGGAAGCAATCTTATACACCTTGCAATTGCCTCAGGATACCATTAAATAGTTTAGAGGACGCTTCGCTACTGTTTAGAGTTTAGAGAGATGGCGGTGGTTACTCCATATTTATTGGTAGAGGATCTTACTAAGTCGGTGGGATCAAAGATATTGTTTAGCAATATCAGTTTTGCGGTGAACAAAGGGCAACGCATTGCTCTTATTGCTCGTAACGGCATTGGTAAGAGTACGCTGCTAGATATCTTGATGGGTAAAACTGACTATGATAGTGGTAAGATCACATGGAGGAAAGACTTGAAAGTGAGGTATTTGCCTCAAAGGTTGCAAGGTGATGAGGCAATAAGGCTATTAGGCGATAAGGCGATGAGCCTTGAGAACTTCATCAAACTGAGTGGCGGCCAACAGAAGAAGCTTCTATTGGAGCATGTGCTAGCCGATGAGCCTGATATCCTGCTACTGGATGAGCCAACTAACCATTTAGATTTGGATACAGTAGTGTGGTTGGAAGAATATCTCAATAATCGAACAATCAGAGGAGAGAAAGCACTGACTATATTGATGGTGACGCATGATAGGTATTTTTTGGATAATGTCTGCACCGATATTTTTGAGTTGGATGAGCATAGTTTGTATGCATACCACGGAAATTATGCCTATTACATAGAAAAACGTGCAGAGCGCATTGAGGTGCAAAATGCCGAAGTAGAGAAGGCACGCAACCTCTATCGTACCGAACTAGAATGGATGCGAAGAATGCCGCAAGCTCGTGCACACAAGGCACAGTATCGCATTGATAACTTCTATGAACTAGAGAAGAAAGCCAAACAACAGCGTAATGAATCGGAAGTACGCTTAGCAGTTAAGTCAGGGTATATTGGCAACAAGATCTTTGAGGCTAAGGATGTATGCAAAACGTACATATCGTCTCGTACAGGCGAAGAAAAAGTGATTCTAAAGCACTTTAATTATGTTTTTTCGCGCTACGAGAAATTGGGTATCATAGGCAAGAATGGCACAGGCAAAAGTACGTTTATCAAATTGCTATTGGGTGAAGTGCCTATGGATAGCGGTAGTTGGGATATAGGCAGTACTGTGAAATTTGGATACTATGCTCAAACGGGCTTGAAGTTCGATGAAGGGAAGAAAGTGATAGATGTAGTGCGTGATATTGCCGAAGTAGTAGATTTAGGCAATGGTCAAAAGATGACTGCCAGTCAATTTTTACAAATGTTTCTCTTTTCGCCAAGTCAGCAATATGATTATGTAGGTAAGTTGTCAGGCGGTGAACGTCAGCGTTTGCACCTATGCACGGTACTGATGTGCAGTCCGAACTTCCTGATACTAGATGAGCCGACCAATGATTTGGATATTCCTACCCTGAATGTATTGGAAGATTATTTGAAGAATTTCCAAGGTTGCTTGATAGTAGTGAGCCATGACCGCTATTTTATGGACAAGGTGGTGGATCATATTTTTGTATTCCATGGCGAAGGCAAAGTGCAAGATTTCCCAGGCAACTATACGCAATATCGACTGGAGCAAGGAACCAAGAGCCAAGAACAAAGACCTAACACTACTGATACTAAAACCGAGAAAGTCAAGACCGAGCAGAAGCGTAGATTGAGTTTCAAAGAGAAAAAGGAGTTCGAAGAGCTAGAGAGGCAAATGCCTTTGCTTGAGGAAGAGAAGGGACAATTGGAAGTTCTCCTATCTGGTGGTGCGACCAATCCTGATGATATAGCCAAAGCGTCTGCACGTTATAAAGAAGTACAAGAGGCATTGGATGAAGCGGAAATGCGATGGCTTGAGCTCAGCGAATTGCTTTGATACTATCTACATACGACCAATAAATGCAGGGTCAAGATATTCTTCCTCTATTTTATCAATAGCAAGTAATTCTTCTGCTGTAGGTGTATATGTCTGTTTACACCAGAAAGTATGAATTTTCTCAGCTAACTCTTCTGTCGATGATCCACAATTACCATTGTTAGCATTTTTAAGATTTATTACGCGTTGGCGTACGGATTCAACTCCATGTTTAGCTAATTTCTCTTGCGAGGGTGTAATGGCTTGTTGCAGTATCTCAAAATTGACATCGTAGAGCATTGTTCCATGAACGATAGTGGCATTAGGCAAGGCAAAGCATGCATTGCCTGATACTTTATGTTCACCTACCATAATATCATTATGCGTAGATTTTACGGCACCATACCCCATTTGGCTCAAGCATTCAGCCATATGATCTAGATAATGCTGAAAAACTTGTTCGCTATGTGTGGAAGGCGAGATATAGCTGATCATGAGATTGCCCTCGTCGGCATACACACATCCTCCCCCACTCTTGCGACGATACATAGCTATATTATTGGCTTGGCAAAAAGCTACATTCACTTCGTTGTGCATTACTTGATGCCTGCCAAAAATTACTGTAGGAGCTACAATCCATGTAAAAAATAGACCATTTATATCATCGGTCTTTTCCGAATCCTTACCGAATCCATGCAGAAGGGTATGGATATATTTTGCAAAGTATTCTTCCGCTGCTAGGTACCAAACAAGGCGTTTACCTGATGGGAGATGAATTAAAAGGTTGTTCATAAATACCATAAATCTATATGCAAAGTTACAATTTTTCCTTGAAATACGAAAATATTTTTACATTTTTTCCTAAAAAAAAGAAAATATTATACAAATTAAGCCTTTTTTCAAGTGAAGAATAGTTTTATTCATAAAAATAGCCCTGTGGCGAACCACAGGGCTAGGATGAGAAATTATATTCTCAAAGATTTAATGCTTAATTACTCGCAATCTACGTTAACGAAAGTAGCTTTGGTAGCACCGTCAGACTCGAGCTCCAAGCAAGTATTCTCTTTAATACCAGTAATATCTACAGTTTGGTTAGCATCACCGTTCCAACCAGCACCATTTTTAAAGATAATGTTGAGCTCTGTTATACCTTCAGCGGCTGTATAAACATACCAGTCACCCTCTTTAACAGTAGTAGCCTCTGCTCCTTCACCTCCTGTAGGCCAAACCCATACTGTAATCTCATTAGTCCAAGCTGCAGGAACTTTAGCTTTAACAGTGATTGCTACAGCCTCTGGTTCTTGTGTAGTAGTAGAATCAGTTACCTCCGTGTTAGGAGTGTCGGGAGTGTTAGAAGTGTTTGGTTCACAAGCTACAAAAAGAGCAACAGCAACGAAAAGAGTTGCGAAAATTTTAATTGCTTTCATTTTATTAAAAATTTAAAATTAGTTGTTATATTGATTTGCGTTGCAAAGATACAACTTTTTTCATACATACACAAACTTTTATTGTATTTTTGGTTATTTTATGTATATTTTTTTATTTTTTAAAAAAAGCCCTGTGGCGAACCACAGGGCTGGGATGAGAAATTATATTCTCAAAAATTAAATGCTTAATTATTCAGCAACGAAAGTGAGTTTCTTGTTTTGCTCAGCAGAGCCATCCCAATCAAACTCAAATTTAACAGAACCCTTGAAAGCAGGAATTGTGATGTCACCATCACCAGTAGCCTCAATACCTTCAATTGTCAAATCGCTACCACCGAAGCTCTTAGCCCAATCGTGGTTGAAACGGATCTTGAATGCACCAGCAGCGAAATCAACACCTTTAGCCTCGAATACATAGTGGTCACCATCTTTGCTTACGAAAGCGAAATCGGTATCAGTATCCCAGTTACCATTAACGGTACCGATGAAAGAGTAAACGAATGTAGAAGGATCAAGAACCTCAAGTTCACCAGTTTTCTCTACAGTATATTTGTAAGATTCTTGGGTAGTAGCAGCAGGACCAACGAACTCAAGAGTAATCTTGTACTCAGCACGCTCCAAAGCGATATCGCCACCGCCAGGAACACAATCAGTACCAAGGTTGGTGTTAGCCTTAACGAGGTTTGCAATATCCAAGTTGATCTTCCATGCGTTGCTGTGAGCGAATTTGAAAGCACCAGCAGTTTCGATAGTGCAAGCCCACTCCCATTTGTTATCAGCTACTTTCTCACCTTCGGTGAAGCCCCAGCCGTTCATAGCACCACGAACGCC
>JAZSGL010000057.1:0-2237 GCA_045532735.1 Paludibacteraceae bacterium
CCTCACCAAAGGTGGCAAGAAGTGGCAGGTGGATTTTGATGGTAATATAGTTCAGCCATTCATGTTTGATGGTACATACTATCTCAATTATCCGATTGGTTACAACGAGTGTGGCGATATTCAATATGCCTTTGCTGATTATGCCAAATACGAGATAATGAACCGCTATGGTATTATGAATCGTATCACAGGCAAGCCGATTACTCTCGCTCTCTATTCGGACATCAACATGCTCTCGAAGGATTTGTTTGAGGTGCAAGACCCTGAAAGTTTCGATTGGTATTTGGTAGATACGCAAGGTAATGTCGTTTCAAAGAAATAGTGCTGATACAATGAAATGTCTCATACACACAATTGTAACTATTCTTCTCCTTGCCTCTTGCTGTACGAACCCTGCAAATGGCAACGGAATGGAGACATCCTCGATGGTTGATAGCGTCGGCAGTGATTATACTGCCAATGCTACAGCTATTGAGCAAAAGAAACAGGAGATGTTGGCCGTTGCCGATAGCGTAGGCAACTTCTGGTTCTCGGACGATACAGAGTTCCAGTCGCAGGATCCTCACGCATATTGGCTGATGAACCGAATGATGCAGATGGTACAGTTGATTAAGACTGCCGATGACGATTGGGCTTGGATGTTGGCTATGAATGAGAGTGTTGAGGAGTATAACGCTCGCCTCGGTCGTAAGATAGGCTCTGTTGATGCTGCCGCCAATGCAATAGGCGAACTTATCAATATCTACAATGCCGGTAATCAGCCGGAGTTGAATACCGCAAGTTATGTGGAATCAATCCTCGAACATTACAAAGCTGTCTATGCCTATTACCGCCTTATAGAGTTTATTGATGACTATGATGAGGATAGCAATTGGGATGTACAGTTGAGGGTTCTTTACTATCGTGAGTTTACGGAGTGGTTTGATTTGAATAATGCCGTAAACGGTCTTATGTACTTCTATACCTATGCCGCCGCCGGATATTCAGCACTATCAATGGACTTGAACGGCACATTCGAGATTTGGTCAAAGAACCGCCTTGCAGAACTTGAGATAGAACGGGATATCTATTGGTCTTACGATTGGAAGCCATTTAGTAGTGATGCAAAAACCATCTCTGCCAAGAAGTTCGAGAAGCTACTATCTTACTTCAAGGCTCGAACAAATGATACGGTTGTCGAAGAGATGGTTTCCGACTGGGCAGAGAAAGATTATGACTTTGCTCGTGAACGTACCGATGGTCGCTTTGATTTTGACAAGATAGCAGAGATGCTTCGCTACTACGAAACAGCTCTATCAAATTGGCGAAAAGTGCGTGAACAAATAGCACTGATGCTCCCAAAGGAAAAGCAGAAATCATATCGAGAAATAACCAAGCAAATGCATACACGCCTCTACAATGATTTAGTAGAGTTAAAAGAGATAAGATACTAATAATGGACTTAACTATTCAAGTCGGTTGCCCAAGAGTTATCAAGGACAACCGACTTCTCTTTTATGCTGTTTGCACCGGCTTAGCCAGCCATGCCTGATGAGCAATGATAACCTCCTGACGCTCTTTTTCGAGTAGGGCTTCCGTTTCGGGAGTGTAGCCGAGGAACTCAATGCAGCCTCCATTATAGCCTGTAAGTTTGCAGCGGATACCGGCTTTCTCCAATTTATCCATTCGTTTTTGGGCTGTCTTGGCACTGGAGTATGACAGTGGCCAGAAGTATTTGTCGCCACTATGTCCGTAGGAATCCTCACCAAGTACCATTTTGCCTTGTAGTCGTTGGCTGTTGTGGAAACTGAAGTACGCTCCGCCTAATGCCTGGCGTATTGCTTTGTGTGCTGCACCTTCGGGGTGCTTGAATACATCTGGTTTCTTGCCTTTGCAATCCAATTTCGGTAGTTCTACCTTGTATGGTTTCTTGTAGGTGCCTTTACCTAATGTAAGATAGAAGTTAGTGCAGAAGTAGTCGGTCATCGGAACGCTATCATCGAAGTTGTACGACATCACAAAGTCGCAGACATTCTTCATCACCTCTTTGGCTCTGTCGGTGAGGGTATCATCGTTGTCAATGTGATAGTGATTCACATCGTGGTGGAACACTACGCCCTTATCTTTCCTGAACGCCTCGAAGTCGGCTTGGACGAGGTAGATATGGATAGAGTTATAATGGTGCCTTGATACGGAGAATTTATACTTAGGATAGGTCTCCTTTATCCAGTTACGCACCAGCTCCACAATCTCAGGAG
>JAZSGL010000034.1:0-7704 GCA_045532735.1 Paludibacteraceae bacterium
GTTGTGAGCGACCACGAAAAATAAGATTTATATAAGATTTCGCGACCAACGGGAGCAGGAGGTTAGATTTCGAAATCGACTGCAAAATTACTGCTAAAATCGCTTTTTTCCAAGCTTGGCCAGCATTATCGGAGATCAAAATTCACAACTCATTGATTGATAACAAGAAAAACGCCCTCCGATATACATAAAAATCGGAGGTCGTTGCTTAAAAATCGGATATGGATAGTGTAAGAAACTCCTGCTCGCCTAGCGGCTCACGAAAAAATCGTTCGAGCCGTATAACGCCTAGAAACGTTAGTGCCGCTGAGCGGGCTATAGGACGCGCCAAAGGCGCAATAGGCGAGAGGCATGGTGCCTATACACTCTACACTAGAAAAATCGCTCTTCGGGGCGATTTTTTTAGTTTCATCACTTCACATTACCACATGCAATTATGTGTCGAGGAACAATTTTGCGCTATTTCACAAAGCTATTGAAATAGCGCAAAAATTGTGAAATAGGTGCCGAATCCTCAAAGGCGATTTCTATGAGGTCGTGGGATGAAAGAAATAGCAGCTTTACGGCTGCTATTCTGTTTTCAAATATCCGAAATTTTGCAAATTATTCGGATGATTGGTAACACTAATGGTATCGATTTTGAGTTCGATTTTGATGACGATTTTGGTATCGTTTTTGAATGTAAAATATATAAGTTATTGATTATCTGTTGATTAAATAAAATAAGGACTCGAACCACATGGTTCAAGTCCTTATCGTAAAATACTGATAATCAATAGTTGAGCCACCACGGGGACTCGAACCCCGGACCTACTCATTACGAATGAGTTGCTCTACCAACTGAGCTATGGTGGCAGGAGCGAAGCGACTGAACTGAAACGAAAAATCGCAAACGCGAGTGCAAAAGTACTGCTTTTTTCGGAAATATGCAAATATTTTTGCGTATTTGGGTAAAATTTTGTAATTTTGTCGGCGGAAGTGGAATAACAAAAACAAAAATTATAGAAAATTAAACCAAAATTAACGAAAATTATTTTATTAACAACAACTTAGACAACTTAATCCAACAACAATTCCGTGGGGGCACAACACACACCCACGGCAAGGGTTGGTTTTTACGACAATTCGAGGATAACTTTTGTTTTTGCTCTAAGGAAATGCAGCTACGCAGCATTTGGAGAGCAAAACAAAAATGGCATGATAATGGTTGCTAATAAATGAGTACTATGAAAGTGAATTTTAATACCGTCAGAGAATTTCTCAAGACAACCCTCAATCTGACCAACGATGTGGATATTCAGGCAGCTAGTGAGAATATACGAAAGAATATCCCATTTCGTGGACCAAACGTATATATCCTGTTTGTGGCTATCATCATAGCCAGCGTAGGACTCAACGTGAACTCCATACCCGTCATCATCGGCGCCATGCTGATCTCACCCCTGATGGGACCAATCACGGGACTCGGACTGGGACTGGGAACCAACGACAGAGAACTGGTGCTGTTCTCCATCAAGAACCTACTGGTGATGGTGGGAATCAGTTTGCTGGCCGCTACCCTGTACTTTATACTCACTCCGCTAGAGATAGACAACCCAACCGAGCTTCTAGCGCGTACCAGACCAACGATATACGATGTGTTTATTGCCCTGTTTGGTGGTCTGGCTGGTGTGCTAGAGACCGCCCGCAAGGAGAAAGGTACCGTGATCTCAGGTGTGGCGATAGCTACTGCCTTGATGCCACCACTATGTACGGTAGGTTACGGCATCGCTAATCTGAGCTGGCAATATACGATAGGAGCGCTATTCCTGTTCAGCATCAACTGCATCTTTATCGCCATGGCGGCATACCTGATGGCTAAGTTCCTGAAGTTCCCTATGAAGACCGTGGAGCAACACCGCACGAGGTATTTCATCCTGTCGTATGGGTTGGTGATCCTGTTGGCGGCGACTAGTATCTTCACGGGATATAATGTGATTCGCGAAAATGATTTTACGAAGCTGGCTAATCGATTTGTGAAGAAGAATCAGAATATCGGCAAGACCTATATCTATGACTCACAGGTGAATATAGATAACAAGCCGTATATGCTGGAGTTGCGTTTGGCAGGTGAGACACTCAACGAAGATACGAAGGAGATGTTGCTGCGCGATGCGGAGAACTACGGCATCATGCGTTCGCAAATCATGATACACGAGGACGCGACGGTACAGGTGGACCGCTTCAATGAGACGGAGATCGTCAAGAACCTGATTGCTACGAACCAAAGTAATGTGCAGGTGCGCGACGATTCGATCAAGGTGCTAAATGCGCAGATTAGCGCGTATAAACAACGAGAATTGCCCGCTAAGCAGCTGGCCGAGGAACTGCAAGTGCAACTGCCTAGCATCACGCGTCTGACGCTGGCTAAAGGTACGGCGCTGGAGCAGAATATGGTGATGAGCGAGGAGCAAGTGGTAGTGGTGGCACATTGCAGCGAGATGCCAAGCGAAGAGGAGAAAACAAGGGTATACGAGTGGCTGAAAGTGCGACTGCAGATAGAGGGATTGGAGATAATTTTTGATACGGAGAACCTATGAAAAAGACACTTATTCGTACACTAGCATGCATCGCAGGAGCGGCTATCATAGCTGCCCTAGGGCGCACATTTAATAACTCCGATGATTCAGTTGGACCAGCAAAACAAGAACAAAACAATCACTCTATGAACTTAACATATTCCATGAAAGTGGATAGCACAGAGCTGCTTACCATCTATGATATTACCGATTGTCCACTCGAGCTGGCCTGCGGACAAATGCCCGATACGACACAGAAAAATGTCCTGCTATGCGCCGCTGCTGCCTTTACCGGAAAATGTCTAGATCACTTCGAACATAGCAATATCCTAGGACCACATATCTCTAGAGGAGCGCTATACGAAGGGTATATGGAAGATAAAGATGGCATTCCATTCGCAGAGCGATATGCGCTGTTTGTATGGGAAGGTAAGGACTTGAATGGCAAGATGTTAGGTAAGAAAATATGCAGTTTCCCATGCGAGGATGTGCTGGATAGTGCCGTGGCGCATGGAGGCATGGCATTTACCCAACATTGGGTGATCAAAAATGGGGCAGTATATGAGCATGAGATTCAGCCGCTGGACAGGGTGGAGCATTTCCGTTCGGTTTGTCAGAAAGGCGAGCGATTCTATGTGATAGCCAACCGAGAAGTGATGGCGTATCAGGACTATTTGCAAGCACTCGTGGAGGCAGGTGTGGAGAATGCGCTATACATGGATATGGGGGCAGGATGGAATCATTCGTTCTACAGGGACGAGGATGGCATGGTGCATATATTGCATCCAAAGGGGCATGATTATCCGACGAACTGGATTGTGGTGATGAGGTGAGGCGCAATAAAAATTATTCAAAAGAGATCAATAAAAACAAAAATTATAGAAAATTAAACCAAAATTATCCAAAATTTCAAGGAGTATTTTTAAGACAATTCGCGTCAATTAAGTCGTCAATTAATGTCAATTCAAGGATAATTTTTGTTTTTGCTCTAATGAAATGCAACTCGTCGCATTTGGAGAGCAAAACAAAATGAAAGGAACAATTATTAAAAACAAAAATTATAGAAAATTATGGTATATTATCCAAAATTATTCAACGAAATTTTGAGTAATTTTTTATAATAAATTCTAATTTTGGGAGTGAAATAATCAACTGCAATGGTTGGAGAGAAGGATACATATATATGAGGAGAATATGGATAGTTATATTACTTGTGGTGTCGATGGCAGGATATGCACAGCATCGGACACAAGTGCTAGACAGCGACATACGCACGCTGCGTATGCGGTATATGATAGAGGCATTGGAGCCATCGGGCACAGTCAGCAGGCCCTATCTGGTGTTGCCTGAGAGTGGCGTGATAGATGGTAGCGATGAGGAGAACACCCTAGAGATCTCGTTCGACGAGATGAGCCATGATGTGCACCAATACAGTTATCGCGTGGTGCATTGCAACCGAGATTGGACCGAGAGCAATATCAGTAGTTACGAATATGTGGACGGCTTCACGACCGCAGATATCGTGGATTATGAGCACTCGATGAACACCCAACAAGCATATACGCACTATTGGTTTAGTTTCCCGAACGCAGATATGCAGCTGAAAGCGAGCGGTAACTATGTGGTGCAGATATACGAAGACGGCGATCAAGATAGGGTAGTGGCAGAGCTGTGCCTGAGAGTGGTGGAGCCCATGGTGGGCATTGAGGCAAATATCAGAGCAAACACAGATATAGAGCTCAATGGCAGGTATCAGCAGTTGGATATTGATGTGCAGACCAAAGCGCTGAACATGCGTGATGCAGGGGATGTGAGACTAGTTGTAGAGCAGAACGGCCGATGGGATAATCGTGTGCTGCTGGAGAAACCGACCTTTGTGGAGCCCAATAGACTGCGGTATGTGAACCAGAAAAGTTTGATCTTTGAGGGCGGAAATGAGTATCGACACTTTGATATATATTCATCGTATTATGCAGGTTATCATGTGGATGTAGTGGATTATGCGCAAGGCGAATACCATGCATTGCTGGACATAGACGAGGTTCGCGGCACGAAGAACAAGAATGCAGGTCGTGGGGGGCTTCCATATTTAACCGAGAGGGATGCCAATGGCCAATGGCTAGTGAACTGCGAGAAGACGGATTATGTGGATACAGAGGCGGAATATATGTGGGTGCATTTTGTGCTGCCTGTGGATGAGTATGTGATGGATGGACATGTGTTTGTGGGTGGCGAAGCGTTTGGTAATCAGCTGAATGCGCAGAATAGGATGGCGTATGATGCGGACAAGAAATGCTACTACCTATATGCCTATTTGAAGCAAGGCGGATACGACTATATGTACTATGTGAAGGGCAAGAATGGGGTGACGAGTTTGCCGCTAGAGGGTTCGCATTGGCAGACGGAGAATGAGTATACGGTATGGGTGTATTATAGGCCGTTTGGCGCGAGGTATGATCGGTTGGTGGGCGCGGAGAGGCGGTAGGCGATAAGGCAATAAGGCGATAAGGCGAGGAGGCGAGGAGGCGCGGAGCGCCAGTTTAGTGGACGCTTCGCTACTGTTTAGTGGACGCGCCTTCGGCGCTACAGGACGCTGCGCTGGAGATGGTAGATCTGGCGAGGAGGCGATGAGGCTATAAGGCTATAAGGCTATAAGGCGATAAGGCTATAAGGCTATAAGGCGATAAGGCGAGGAGGCGAGCTATAGGTTAGAGGACGGCGCAAAGCGCCTACAGGACGCCCTGCGGGCTACAGGTTAGAGGCGAAAGGGCGAGGGGTAAAAAAAATAACGAGAGGGGTCTCGTTATTTTTTTTGCTAGTAGAGCTAGTAGAACTAGTGGGGCTAGCAGACTAGATTTTATTCGGCGGGGGAGAATTCGTCTTTGCCTACGCCACAGAGTGGGCAAACGAAATCTTCAGCAACTTGCTCCCATGGAGTACCCGCAGGGATACCTTCGGCACCAACGGCAGGATCATACTCCCAACCGCAAACATCACATATGTACTTTTTCATAAATCAAAAATTTAATGGTTATTATTCTACAAAAAGATGAACAATAAGTGTGCCAAAAGTTAAATTATTATTAAAAATAATACTTTCTTTATGAATGATTTGCGTATTTCGATTATTTTTAGTAATTTTGCGGCGCTTTATGGCCTATAGGCGCCGGAGGCGCAGTTTAGAGGACGGCGCGGAGCGCCTACAGGACGCCCTGAAGGGCTACAGGTTAGAGGCGAGATGTTAATGGTTAAAGGCAAGGATATATGAAAATAGGAGGTAAAATAATCACGATTGTGAGTGCGCTGGCGGTAGTATCGTTGGCGGTATTTGTGTATGTGAAGTTCTTCTTTGTATATAGCCAAGGCGTGAACGAAGGAGATATCAACTATTTCCAGAACGAGGGTTTTATCTTCAAGACCTATGAGGGTAAGATGATTCAGACGGGCTATAACTCGCGTAATACGAGTGCGACGATACAGTCGAACGAGTTTAAGTTCTCGGTAGAGGACGAGCGAGTGGCTAGGCAGATAGAGAACAGCTCTAGTCGTCAGATCAAACTGCATTGGAAGCGCTATTTGGGTGTGTTGCCATGGCGCGGAAATAGTCAGTATGTGGTGGACTCGGTGGTGTATGTGCAGCCCTTGCAAGTCATACCACAACAAGATGACGGATTGCTGGAGATGCCGTTGCCTGGGGAGAATTAAACAGGATAAATTTTACAACAACAAAAACGTACGGCGAAGCAGATCGTTCGAGCCATAGGCGAGATAAGAACATAATCCAACAACATTCCTCTCGCGTTCGGAGATTATTATTTAAAGACAATTATTGTCAATTAAGGCGACAATTATTGACAATTCAAGGATAATCTTTGTTTGGGTTGGAAGAGCGACACGTCGCTGGCAACCCATACCAAATAGATTGAGGCGAGAGGGATTAAAACGAAAATTATTTAAAGAGTAATATATGCTAAGTAAACCAGAAGAAAATCTGATCAAGATTTACGAGAAGTCGTTTTGTGAGAATTGGGCATTGGAAGCTGTGACCGACTATGGCACAAGCAATACCCTGACCTATGCACAATTGGCGGAGAATATCGCTAAGGTGCATTTGCTGTTTGAGCAAGCAGGCATTGAGCAAGGCGACAAAGTGGCTGTGATGGGCAAGAATAATGCGAACTGGGTGACCACCTTCCTGGCTACAGTAACATATGGCGCGATCATCGTGCCTATTCTACAAGACTTTAAGGCGAATGATGCTATTCATATCGTAAACCACTCGGAGAGTAAACTGCTGTTTATCACCGACCTGATCTGGGAGAATATCGATGCGGATCAAGTGCCTGAGTTGAGAGCAGTATTATCGCTCAATAATATGGATATGATCATCAGCCGTTTGCCTATGGAGCAAGCTGTGGATAAGATGACAATCGAGCAGCTATTTGCCGAGAAGTATCCTAATGGCTATAGCCAAGATGATGTGAAGTATGCAGAGCGCAGCAATGCGGAGTTGGCTTCGATCAACTATACCTCGGGCACAACGGGCTTTAGCAAGGGCGTGATGACTCCAGCCAATGCGTTGGCGGGCAATGTGTTGTTTGGATTTAAGACGGGATTGGTATTCCCAGGTTGCCGCCACGTGGCGTTCTTGCCATTGGCGCATGCATATGGTTGCGCATTTGACTTCTTGGCATGTTTGGCAGCGGGTGGACATACCTATCTGATCGGTCGTACGCCATCGGCAAAGATATTGTTGAAGGCTTTCTCCGAAGTGAAGCCAACCGTGATATTGAGTGTGCCATTGATCTTGGAGAAGATCTACAAGAAGATGATTCAGCCACAGATATCGAAAACTCCTGTGAGTTGGGTGTTGAAAGTACCATTGCTGGATCAAGTAGTATTGGGTAAGATTCGTGAGAAGCTGATGATGGCTTTTGGTGGCGAGTTTAAGGAGGTGATTATTGGTGGTGCGCCATTGAACGCAGAGGTAGAGGCATTCTTGCGCCGAATCAAGTTCCCATTGACGATTGGCTATGGCATGACGGAGACGGCTCCGTTGATCAGTTTTACACATTGGGAGGAATTTCGTGCTCAATCATGTGGTCAAGTATTGGACGGACTGATGGAAGCCCGTATCGCGGATGCG
>JAZSGL010000038.1:0-41611 GCA_045532735.1 Paludibacteraceae bacterium
CTTTTGTCTCCTCTGCGAAGAGTACTTCGTAAGAAGGATTGTGTACGATCTCGGTTGTACCTACGATGCCGTACTGGGTCAAATCTAATTGTTTCATTGTTTAATTAAAAAGGTTATTTTGTTGTTTTTTTACTTAATTTCGTGCAAATTTTGTGCCAGTTGCCCATTGACGCAAATTTTATCGGGTACAAAATTACTATAAATTTTCGAAATGACAAAATTTTTACTCAAAATACCCAATTTTTGCACACTAGACTTTGCAAAAAAACGAAAAACATGCTTTATAACATATTTTTATGCCAAAATATTTGGTGGGTATAGAAAAAAGCAGTACCTTTGCACCGTGTTTTTCATGGTATTAGATTTAAGGTTAAGTAAAGATTGGGTTGTCGGGATGACAATCCTTCTTTTTTTTATGTATATTCTTGCCTTTAACCTCTAACTTTTGACCTTTAACCTCCAAAATTTGCATATTTGCCAATTTTTCACTACCTTCGAGGACGCCTTACCCTAGAAGTTACAGTAAAAATGTAGCCTATGACAATAAAAACTAGTTTTTCTTGTGCATTTACATTTTTTTTTGTACCTTTGCATCGCATATGGAAATGCGATACGACAAACAAGATTTGCAGAATGCCCTCCGGGTGTTGCGAGATGGGGGTGTGATATTATATCCTACTGATACGGTGTGGGGTATTGGGTGTGATGCAACCAATGCTGCAGCAGTTGCGCGCGTGTATGAAATTAAAAGGCGTGTAGATAGCAAGGCGATGTTGGTGCTATTGGATGGAGCAGGAAAGTTGCAAGGATATATGGATAAAGTGCCAGAAACGGCGTGGATGTTGCTTGAAGCGAGCGAAGATCAACGACCTATGACAATCATTTATCCGCGAGCCAAAAACTTGGCAGCCAATCTGTTGGCGGAGGATGGTAGTGTAGGGATTCGTATAACCCAAGAGAGTTTTTCTAAGACATTATGTGAGCAATTGAGGCGTCCTATTGTGTCTACATCGGCTAATATTAGTGGTGAACCAACGGCAAAAATCTTTAGTCAAATTTCCTCTGAATTGCTAGAGTCTGTAGATTATGTGTGTGAATATCGTCGTAACGATACAACTGCACATAAACCTTCTTCTATCATCAAGATAGATGAAAAAGAACGTATAACGATTATTCGGTCATGAAATACTGGAATCGCCGTAAGAAATACCAATTGATTTATATGTTAGTGGATTTTATGTCTGCTATGTTGGTGTGGATGGCATTTTTGCTATTCCGTTGGTTGGTATATGAAGGCAGAATGTTTTCGGTAGATACGGTGTTGATACCGATGTTCAATTTTTATTGGCCATTAGTGCTATACCCATTGGGATGTTTGTTCGTGTATTATTTATCAGGTTATTATCTTCGTCCTCTTCGCAGACCTTATTCGCGAGAGCTGAGAAGAACTTTGGTTTCCTCTCTGATAATCTCAGTCGGGGCATTCTTTTTGATTGTGATAGATGACCCAATAAATGGTCATTATGATCGCTATTTAACATCTCTATTAGTTTTGTTTGTTCTCCAGTTTGTTGGGTGTTATTTGCCTCGTTTATTGGTGACATATATTGCTCATACTTTTGATGATAGAGCCCCACGGCGTTATACGATTCGATCTAAAGATGAGGTAATAGAGTTTGAAAAAGCACATGCACAGCAAGCCTATGATGAGGTGATTTTGGATTTAAAATCTAAGAATAAAGAAGAAGAAATGTACATGTTGATCAGTCGTTTATATCCGGCCAATGTAGAGATATCGGTTGTACCTAGTCTCTATGATATGCTTACGGGTGCGGCGGTTATAGCGGATGTGGCAGATCAACCCTTGATTCCTATTACGGAACATAAGATGAATGATGCAGGACTGTGTATAAAGCGTGCATTTGATGTGGTAGTTTCGTTGATGGCATTGATACTTTTATCTCCGATATATATATTGGTAGCTATAGTAGTGTGGAGTACTTCTAGTGGTCCAATTTTCTATCTGCAGGAGCGTATAGGGTTGCATGGTATTCCGTTTAAGATTATCAAATTTCGTACGATGCGAATGCATGCTGAGAAAGATATGCCTCAGTTGAGTTTGCATAATGATCCTCGTGTGACTAGGGTGGGGAAATTCTTGCGTAAGTATCGTTTGGATGAATTGCCTCAGTTTTGGAATATCCTTCGTGGTGAGATGTCTATTGTGGGGCCTCGTCCTGAGCGTCGCTACTTTATTAACCAGATTGAGGAGCAGGCTCCTTATTATTGTATGATTTACAAGATTCGTCCAGGACTGACTAGTTGGGGACCGATTAAAGTCGGGTATACAGATACACTCGAAAAGATGATTCGTCGCTTGAACTACGACATAGTGTATGTGGAGAATATGTCGTTGGGCTTGGATTTGAAAATCATGTTCTATACCTTAGGTGTAATATTCAAGGGTAAAGGTAGATAGATTATGACTTATGATGAAGCAATAAAGCGTATTGAGCAGATTGTCTGTGAAATGGAGCAATCTGAGGCGTTGAGTATGGATGCGTACAAGGCGAAGGCCATAGAGGCTAAGGAGTTATTGTCTTTTTGTCAGTCGCAGTTGACCGATTGGGAGAAAAAGATGGAAACCATAGTGACTCTAGAGGAGTGATAGGCGCGTTTAGGATCTAGTGGCCCTTATTATTAAGTGTTTGAGTTAGTCCTCGGAGAAGTGTACGAGAACATGTCGATAGGAGTTGAATATCTTGGATTTAGAAACAAATCCAAGGTATTTTTTTTGTTCATCTACTACAGGTAGGTTCCATGCTCCTGTATCCTCGAATATCTCCATCACTGTACCCATAGGCATAGTGTTGGTCAAGATAGCTTGAGGGGAGTTCATAAGTTGCTTGACATTGAAACGATTGTATAATCGAGGCTGGAACATAATATTACGCACCTCATCTAGAAGTAAGATTCCTAGTAGTCTATCGTTGTTATCCACTACGGGGAAGATATTACGATTGCTTTGCGCAATTACCTTGACGAGTTCGCCGAGAGTCATTTCTGGGTTGAGTGTTCTGAGGTCTGTTTCAAGTACATTCTCCATCTTCATTAGTGTGAGCACGGAGCGATCTTTGTTATGTGTAAGAAGCTCGCCTTTTTGTGCTAGACGCATAGCGTAGAGGCTATGAGGCTCGAAAATCTTGATGGTTAAGTATGATATTACCGCTACTGCCATCAGAGGCATAAAGAGGTGATATCCACCTGTGAGTTCTGCAATGAGGAAGATACCAGTTAATGGTGCGTGCATGACACCTGCCATAAGTCCGGACATACCTGCTAGAGCAAAGTTGGCTTCTGGGACACTGATACCTAGCAAATTCATCAGTCGTGCACAAATGAAGCCCGTGATGGCACCCATGAAGAGTGAGGGTGCGAATATACCGCCTACACCTCCTCCGCCATTGGTGGCAACTGATGCAAATATTTTGAAAAGTAGAATAGCGACAAAATAGCCGACTAGTACCCACGAATCAGTACCTAATTGTTCAAATGGACTATTGGCTATAGCAGAAATAGAGTCGCCGTTGATAAGTTGTTTAATAACATCGTATCCCTCTCCATAGAGTGGTGGGAATAGGAAAAGTAGTAATCCAAGGGTTACGCCGCCTACAAGGAACTTGAGCCATGTATTCTTCACTTTATGCTTAAATAGTTGCTCGAGGCGGTTCATACCTCGGGTGAAATAAAGTGAAACGAGTCCACACATCACGCCAAGGATGATGTACCATGGCAAACGCTCTACAAAGAACGGTTCACTATTGGTGAGCGGAAACATGGCTTCTTGTCCGTTAACGATGAAGGAGATTGCTGTTGCTGTGACGGATGAGATGAGCAGAGGAGCCATGCGAGTCATAGTGAGGTCCATCATCAGTACTTCTAGTGTAAATACAAGGCCCGCAATAGGGGCTTGGAAAATACCTCCTATAGCACCAGCAGCGCCGCAACCAATCATTAGCATCATGGTCTTTTGATCAAGGCGGAAGAGCTTTGCCAGATTGCTACCAATTGCAGAACCTGTAAGCACGATGGGCGCTTCGGCTCCGACTGAACCACCAAAACCAATGGTGAGTGCTGAACCTATCAATGAACTCCAGGTATTGTGAATCTTGATGATAGATTTGCGTTGTGAGATAGCATAGAGAATCTTGGTAATACCATGTGATATATCATCTTTGACAATATATTTGACAAATAGTCCTGCGAGGGTGATACCTATCATCGGTGTGATGAGATACCACCAATGGTCTTGTTCAATGAGATGGTGTTGTACCAGATGGTGAATACCATGAATCATGAACTTGAGCAATTGAGCGGCACATGATGCTAATGCACCCACAAAGAAGCTCAGTATCAATACCAAGTTCTTCTGCGGGATGTGCTGCTCACGCCACGCTATAAATCGGTCATATGTATTTCTATCTCTAAACACTAAACCTTAAATCTTCAACCTTCAATTAATCCTCTTGAGTATCCCAACCTATGCCACGGTATTTGTCGAGGTCCCATTCTTCTTCCACCTCATTGAGATAGATGGTGTGTGGTTCGTCGTCCTCCTCGGGTTCTTCATCGCGCTCAATAATTTTGACGTCAATAGGAGCGTGTGAGATATCAATGACTTGGTTTTGTTCTTTGTTGAGTTCCTCCCACAGCATATCTTTGAGTTCGGTAATGCCCGTGCCGCTTGCAGAAGAGAATGTGATGACAGAGATGTTCAACTCTTTAGCCAATTTTTTTGCAAGTTGGTCAAGGTTGATCTCTGGATCTGCGATATCGCATTTGGAGATAGCTAAGATGCGCGCTTTAGTGAGCAACTGAGGATTATATTTCTCGAGCTCTGCAAGCAAAATCTCATATTCTTTCTTGATATCCTCTGTGATGACAGGAACCATGAATAGCAATACGGCATTGCGTTCGATATGGCGTAAGAAGCGGAGTCCTAAACCGCGGCCTTCTGCTGCACCTTCGATGATACCAGGAATGTCTGCCATGCAGAATGATTGGTTGTCGCGGTAGGAGACAATACCGAGTTGCGGAGTGAGCGTTGTGAAGGGATAATCTGCAATCTCTGGTTTAGCTGCACTGACGACAGAGAGTAGGGTTGATTTACCAGCATTAGGGAATCCTACCAAACCTACATCAGCCAAGACCTTGAGTTGTAGAATCACATTGGCTTCCATGCATGGTTCGCCAGGTTGTGCGTAGCGAGGTGCTTGATTGGTGGCTGTGCGGAAGTGCCAGTTGCCAAGTCCTCCTTTACCTCCTCGGAAGAGGATTATTTCTTCCTGATGTTCCTTGATCTCGCACATAAACTCACCTGTGTCTCCGTTGTAAACTACGGTTCCACAAGGTACTTCGATGATTTTATCTTCACCGTCTTTGCCAAAGGAGCGTGATGGTCCTCCCTTGCCGCCATCGGTAGCAAAGATATGCTTTTGGTACTTGAGGTGGAGTAGTGTCCATAGATTGCGGTTCCCTCGAAGGATGATATGCCCTCCTCGTCCACCATCACCGCCATCTGGTCCGCCTTTAGGCACATATTTAGCGCGGTGGAAGTGCATACTGCCAGGACCGCCTTTACCCGAGCGGCAGTAGATCTTTACATAATCAATAAACGAGGATGATGCCATATCTGTTGTTTGTTAAAAAAAATCTATGGTTTAAAGCAGGATAATCACTTGATCAGCTTTAAGATATTGTCAATTTGGCAGAAGGTATCTTCCATCGAATAATTGCCATTGATAGCAAAATAGTTGTGACGATGGAGGTAGTATGTGCAAACAGGTTTTGTCTCAGATTGATAAACTTGCAAGCGCTTTTTGATTGTCTCGTAGTTATCATCTGTACGACCGCTAGTCTTGCCGCGATTCAAGAGACGCTTGATTACTTCGTCCTCTTCCACGAACAGGTCAAGCAACACTGCCTTCATGTGGCGACGATCTAGCAATAACTCTAAAGCTTCTGCTTGTGCTACGGTACGTGGGAACCCATCGAAGATAACGCCTTTGCAATCCTCTGGTAGGTTGTCGAGATAGCGCTCGATGAGGTGAATCATTTTGTGATCGGGAACTAGATTACCACCAGCGATAAGTTCGCCTATTTCTTTGCCGAGTTCGCTTCCAGACTTGATCTCAGCGCGTAGTGCATCACCTGTTGAGAGGTGTTGCAAACCGTATTTCTTTACGATTAAATCAGATTGTGTACCTTTGCCACTACCTGGGGCACCGCAGAGTATGATGTTGAGCATAGTGTTGTATTGTGTTGTATAGTGTTGTTGTGTAGTATGGTGTTTTTGACACAAAAACGAGTTGCCCCAAAGAGCAACTCGTTGTATGTGTAGATACTCAATTAGAGTGCCAAACCAGCACCTGCTTTGAATTTAGCAACTTTCTTAGCTGGGATTTGAATCTTAGCACCAGTTGCAGGGTTTACACCTTCGTGAGCTGCTTTCTCTACTACAGAGAATGTACCGAAACCAACGAGTTGTACTTTCTCACCATTCTTCAATGCACCTGCGATAGCGTTTACAGTAGCCTCAACAGCCTTTTGTGCTTGTACCTTTGTCAAGCCAGCTTCAGCTGCAACAGCAGCTACGAGTTCTGATTTGTTCATAACGATTCTAGATTAAAATATTAAACTTTTAATTACTTTATCGGCTCTTCCGAAAAATTTTTGGCAAAGTTACAATAAATTTTGTAATTATCAAATATTTTTTGAAAAAAAAAGGTGATTTTTTGTTTTTTCATGCCATTTTTGCATGTAACAAGTGTTTTTGCATACTTTTTGTTTTCTATTTTCTAGTTTTTTACTAATTTTGTGCGGATTTTACAAGACTATTTTAATATGTTTAGAAATTTACCTCCAATAACAAAGAATTTGTTGATCATCAACATTTTGTTTTATTTTGCGAAAATTGTATTTGCTCGTTATCAAATAGATTTATCTCATATTTTGGGTTTGCATTATATTACGGCCCCTGGCTTTTATATTTGGCAGCCACTTACCTACATGTTTATGCATGCGGATTTATCGCATATATTCTTTAATATGTTTGCGGTTATGATGTTTGCTCCTGCACTAGAAGAGCGTTGGGGAAGTAAGCGTTTTCTGATATATTATCTTGTTACGGGATTAGGTGCTGCGATAGTGCAAGAATGTGTGTGGGCACTTCAGTTGCAACCTGCTTTGAATAGTGTAAATACCATGTTAGCATCTACTATGGTGAATAAAGTGGTCACTATCGGAGCTAGTGGTGCTGTATTTGGTATATTGATGGCCTTTGGTTGGCTATTTCCGGATATTAGGATGTACATCATGTTTATTCCTATACCTGTTCGTGCGCGTACGCTAGTGATCATTTACGCATTGATAGAGTTGTTAGCGGGGCTTGCGCCTATCTCAGGAGATAATGTGGCCCATTTTGCCCACTTGGGTGGCATGATCTTTGGTCTTGCGTTGATACTATGGTGGCGTTTTCGTGGGTATGATGGTTTTGAGTCGATGTCTTATGGAGATAGTCGTTTGAAGCAATGGATCAAACAGCGTTGGGATCAGATACGGAGCAAACGCCCCCCTCGTATAAAGCGAGATGACGACTCTAAGGATTATCATGATTATCATTACCACAAACCGCTATAACCGGTCTTCGGCTACCATCCGATTGTGGCTGTAAGGGGGTAATGGTCGGAATAGGTGGCGTGTTTATCTACTTCACACTTTATAGGATCTAGTTTCCTTGAGCATAGGATATAATCTATGCGCACGCCAATGCCTTTGCGCTTATAGGTGTTGCCTAATTGTCCTCGACTGCCATCTAGGAAGCAGTCGTGTAGTCCGAACTTAATTTTCCAATACACGTACGATAGTGGAATAGCGTTGAAGTCTCCTACTGTGATTACCGGATGAGGTGATTGTCGTATAGCTCGTTTCACGGCATGTGCTTGCTGGTGGCGAAGTCGATCTGCTGAGCGCAGTTTGCGGCTGAGTGTGCTATTCTTGATCCCTTCTAAGCTGATGCTATCCATGTGTAAGTCTTGTTCCTCTATTCCATAACTCTGTAGATGGTTGACGATGAGTCGAATGGTATCGTATCGCATTACTACATCGCATTGGCTGCTAATATTGGTTTGCGATTCGTAGCGAATCGTTTGTTTGTTGATGAGTGGGTATCGCGAAAAGACTACATTGCCAAACTGCCGTTTGGTATTGTATTGCTTGAAGTCGTAGTAGGTGTATGGATATTTCTTCATGGCCTCACGCAGGGCAGGAAGTGTGAGGTATTTGGGATTCTTGTATACCAACACCTCCTGTAGGCAGACTATATCTGCATCTTGCTCGTTGATGTATCGCAGCATAGCTTTCTTTTCCGTAATGCTCTTGTTTACCATCGTTCCGTGGGTATTGTAGGTCAACACCTTGAGTACATGGTCATAGGCTATCTCGTCAGCAGTATGTATGCGGTGTGAAACAAGCGAATATAGAACCCATATCACCAGAAGTGAGATCAGCAGGATAAGTATTCGTTGGATTTTCTTCATTGGTTATTTAGGATCTAATGTAATGATAGGTATGAGCATTTCCTCCATGGATATACCTCCGTGTTGGAAGGTATTGCGATAGAATTGAGCGTAGTAATTGAAGTTGTTGGGGTATGCAAAGAAGTCGTTTCCTGTGCAGAATATATAACTGCTGCTCACATTAGGGCATGGCAAGCCGACTTGTTTGGGCCGGGTAATTTCGAGGCAATTTTTGGCTTGACAATTGAGCGATTTTCCCACTTTGTATCGCAGGTTGGTATTGGTATTTTTGTCTCCAATGATTTGTACGGCATTGTTGACGCGTGTAGTGCCATGGTCGGTAGTGAGTACGACTTTGTATCCTAATGCGGCAATACGGCGGAACATATCTGCCGTGGGCGAATGTTTGAACCAGCTGAGTGTTAGGCTGCGGTATGCTGCATCATCGTTGGCTAGTTCGCGCATCATCTTGCTGTCGGTGCGAGAGTGTGAGAGCATGTCAATAAAGTTGAGTATGACGATATTGAGTGGCGTTTTTAGGGCTTTGAATTGACGTGTAATTTTTTCGCAGAAGTCGCTTTCGTTGACCTTATAGTAGGTATAGTCGTAGCGTTTGCGGAAGCGGTCGAGTTGTGTTTGGATGAGTGCTTCTTCGTTGTTGTTCTTGCTCTCTTCCTCGTCTTCGTCGATCCATAGATGAGGGTACATCTCTTGTATCTGTAGTGGGCTTAGTCCCGCAAAGATAGCATTGCGTGCGTATTGCGTAGCGGTAGGCAGGATGGATGTGTACATTTGCTCATCCTTGATGGTAAACCACTCTGACAGCAAGGGTTGAATCATTTTCCATTGGTCGTATCGGAAATTATCAATGACCACGAAGAAAACCTTTTCGCCTTCGTCCACGAGTGGAAATACATATTTCTTCATCACATCTTGTGATAGTGTTGGTCGAGTAGCAGGGGCGTTCCACCATCCTTCATAGTTTTTAGCAATGAATTTAGCGAATGCGTTGTTGGCTTGTTCGCGTTGCATGCGTAGCATGTCATGCATAGCAGAATCCACATTTTCTAGTTCTAGTTCCCAATATGTTAGGGTTCGTTCGACTGCCATCCACTCTTCGATGGTGCTCGCGGTGTCAATCATGTAGGTTATGTCCGAGAACTCTTGGCGGTAGGTGGTGTTGGTGTGTTCCTCTACGATTTCGCGTTGGTGGATATGTTTTTTCAGGCAGAGCAGTATTTGGCTAGGATTGACGGGCTTGATGAGGTAGTCGGCAATCTTTTGGCCGATGGCTTGCTCCATGATATGTTCTTCTTCGGATTTGGTGATCATCACTATGGGCAAGGTGGGTTGTAGTGTTTTGATTTCTTGCAGAGCTTCTAATCCAGATAGTCCGGGCATGTTTTCGTCTAGGAAGACAATATCAAATTGCTCCTCTCTACACGCGTCTATGGCGTCTTGTCCATTGTTGACGGGTGTCACGGTGTATCCCTTTTCTTGTAAAAAAATGATGTAGGGTTTGAGCAGATTGATTTCGTCATCTGCCCATAAGATTCGAGTTGTATTCATAGTTTCTCCATTTATTAATTAGGTTTAACATATCTTCTGCCCAATCGCTGTCGAAATGCATCATTTCTCCAGTGCGTGGGTGACGGAATCCTAAGGTCTTGGCATGTAGCACTTGTCGTGGACAAAGTGCGAAGCAGTTGTGTATATATTGTTTGTATTTTTGGGTTGGTAGTCCTTTGAGCACTTCCATACCTCCATATTTCTCGTCGGCAAAGAGGGGGTGTCCGATGCTTTTCATATGTACACGAATCTGGTGTGTGCGTCCGGTCTCTAGTTTGCATTCGACTAATGTCACATAGGGGAATCGCTCTAGTACTCGCCAATGTGTGATGGCTTCTTTGGCGTTGGGGTTGTCCTCGAGATCCCATATCCTATATATCGTGCGATCGCGTGTGTCGCGCGCGAGGGCGCCGATGATGGTGCCGCTATCCTCGGTGAATGTTCCCCAGACGAGAGCGTTGTAGGTTCGCTCGGTAGAGTGGTCAAAGAACTGCTTGCCTAATGCCGTCTTAGCTTCGGGTGTTTTGGCAATGAGTAGTAGTCCACTAGTATCTTTGTCTATACGGTGTACAAGTCCGATGTTAGGGTCGTTGATGTCCAGTTGATCTTGGAAGTAGTAGGCTAATGCGTTGAGCAGAGTGTGCTCGTAGTTGCCATGTCCGGGGTGTACAACCATGCCTGCAGGTTTGTTGATGACTAGTACATCTTGATCTTCGTATACCACATTGATTGGGATGTTTTCGGGATGTATAGTGTAGTCGTGTGGTTCATGATCAAGTAGCACCTGTATCACATCCTGTGGTTTGACCTTGTAGTTGCTACTTACGGGTTTACCGTTGACCAAGATGTTGCCTGCATCTGCAGCATTTTGGATACGATTGCGCGAAGTACCTGTCATGTGTTCTGCCAGGTACTTGTCGATGCGCTGTGGCGTTTGACCTTTATCTACTTCGCTTCGCCAGCGTTCCCAAACTTCCTCTTGTTCTATGTGCTGTATCGTATCCTCGTTCATGTTCGTTGTGTAGTAGCGCTTTGCGCTGTGTAGGGTTGTGTAGGGTTGTAATACTAGGAATACCATCCTATACCATCTTATACCACTCCTAGAAGAAATCTTCCTCGTTTGTTTCCTCGTAGTTGGTAGTGATGGTTTTTTCGATGTCAGTAGATAGTTTGACATTTACGCTAGTTCCTTCTACAACAACTGTGCCACTAGCGGGGGTTTGTTGGTAGATGATGTATTGTGCGTTGGTACTGTCTGTGGGGGTGGTATCGTACTCTATAGTGCCGAGTATCAGCGAGTTGGTGAATAGCCATGAGGTGGCATCTTCTATGTTTTTGCCTACGATGTGAGGCACAGTAACTTGCTGTGTGCCCTTGCCTTTGCCTACCACTAGGGTGATAGCGGTGCCTTCTTCTAATCTAGTGCCTGCCACCACAGATGTGTCGCATACGCGTACATCCAGGATAATATTTTTGAATGTGGATGGTTGGTATATCGTCTCGTGGATGGTCAGCCCCAAGGTCTTGGCGGTAGCTTCTGCTTGTCGCAGACTAAGGTCTCGCAGTTCGGGTATAATCACGGGACGTCGCATGCGTGCATTTTGGATCACATAGATGGTGCGTCCTCGTTTGACTTGTGATCCGGGTGATGGGTTTTGCTCCACGATAGTGCCGAGTGGTGTCTTGGTGGAGTAGGTGGAATCGATGACCTGTACATGCAGGTTTTCGGCGGCGAGTAGGATCTCTGCTTCGGCGATGTGCATGTTGGTGATATTAGGCACGGTGACCTCGGTGCCGTGTTGTGTGTAACTGCGCAGGTATATGACCAATCCTGCTATTAATATAGCTACTAGTGTTATCATGGCTGCAATATTGATTGCTGCGGCCTTCCAATTGAACTTCTGTTGCTGGTTGTTGCGTGCCATTTCTCTCGAAAAAATCAAAAAAAAATAATAATTCGTCTGCAAAAGTACAATTTTTTTTGCATATATCCAAAATTTGTATTACTTTTGCATAGATTTTGATAAAAATCAATCGTTAAACATCTAGAACTTTAAAACTTTTAAGTCGTATGAAAAAGATTTTGTTAATCGCTGCTGTTGCTTTTTGTGCAATGAGCTGCTGCTGCAAGAAGGCAGACAAGGGCGAGTGCGCTAAGGAGTGCTGCCCAAAGACTGAGTGTGTTGAGAAGAAGTGTTGCAAGGCTGATAGCTGCGCTGCTAAAGCTGCGTGTGCTACTCCATGCGAGAAGGCTGATAGTTGCTGCGCTGCTAAGGCTGAGTGCCCAGCTCCTGCTGCTGAGTAATGCGAGCATTCTATATCCTTTTAGGATGTGTCTCCGTCGTGCTTGGCACGATTGGAATATTTGTACCAGGATTGCCAACAACACCTTTTGTGCTGTTGGCTTCTTGGTGTTTTTATCGCTCCTCATCTCGCTTGCAGGCGTGGTTGCTGCAGTCGTTTTTAGGCAAGTATATCCGCGAGTATCGTGATAAGGGTGGTCTCAGCATGCGCAAGCGCGTGTATATTATTCTATTGATGGTTACTATGGTGGCTATCTCTACAATTTTCTTTATCTCCTCTATGCCTATCCGCATTATTGTCTGGACGGCAGGCTTAATTGGTTGTATTGTTGTAGGCTTTGTTGTGCCGAAGGCAAAAAACTAATGTCGTATACCCGTATTCCCCCTCCTCTTTTAAGGTGTCTTGATTCGTAAGTAAGTACTTGGAATAATGCGTTTATTGTGCGTTTATTGTCCGTCTATTGTGCGTGAATAGTGCGTGATTGACAAGGAAAATACAATAAGTAGAACATGAAAAAATCGCCGTCTATGTTACGCATAAACGGCGATTGAGAGGTGAAATTATCAATATCGGTTATAGGATATTGGTTATCCGAGGCGCTCTAGTTCCACCGTGAAGTGGCGCATGAGAGGTGCCTCCTTGGTAATAGCCAAACCACGGGTGATGGTTTCGCGACGGTCATAGACATTCTTCAGTGCGGCAGCGATGACCTTCATGTGGTTGTCGGTATAAACGCGGCGAGGGATACAGAGGCGTACCAAATCCAAACCAGAGAAACGGTTCTCGCGGGTCTCAGGGTCACGGTCAGCCAAGATATAACCAATCTCGCAAGCACGGATACCTGCTTCGAGGTAGAGTTCGCAAGTCAGCGTTTGCGCAGGGAACTCCTCGATAGGCACATGGGTGAGCACCTTATCTGCATCCACGAAGATGGCGTGACCGCCCGCAGGGCGTTGGTAAGGGATTCTGTACTCGTCGAGCAACTGAGCCAAGTATTCTACTTGGTGGATACGGGTATGGAGCATGTCGAACTGGGTGTTCTCCTCCAAGCCTACTGCCAATGCTGCCATATCGCGACCGTTCATACCACCATAAGTGATAAAGCCCTCGTAAGGGATACAGTAGCGTTTGCAGCCCTCGTACCAGTCCTCGCGGTTGGTAGCGATGAAGCCACCCATATTCACGATACCGTCTTTCTTAGCAGACATGGTCATAGAGTCGGCATAGGAGAACATCTCGCGGGCAATCTCTTGGATAGACTTGTCGGCATAGCCCTCCTCGCGGGTCTTGATGAAGTAGGCATTCTCGGCGAAGCGAGCAGAGTCCATGTTAACAGGTACGCCATAGCGGTGGCAGAGCTCGCATGTCTCGCGGATATTCTTCATGGAAACAGGTTGTCCACCTACGGTGTTGTTGGTGACGGTGAGTACCATGAATGGGACATTGCCTGGGTTGTCCTTGAGGAGTTGCTCGAGGTGAACGAGGTCCACATTACCCTTGAATGGAATCTCGAGTTGGGTGTCCTTCGCCTCTTTGATAGTCACATCAATAGCGTGTGCACGGCGTGCCTCGATATGGCCCTTGGTGGTGTCGAAGTGGGCATTGCCAGGGATGATCTGACCCTCTTTTACGAGGTGAGAGAAGAGGACATTCTCCGCTGCACGACCTTGGTGGGTAGGGATAACGTAGTTGAAACCTGTGATGCGGGTGATAGTGTCTTTGAGTTCGAAGAAGGACTTACTTCCTGAGTAGCTCTCGTCTCCGAGCATGAGGGCAGCCCATTGGCGGTCAGACATAGCGCCTGTGCCTGAGTCGGTGAGAAGGTCGATATACACTTGCTCGCTGCGGAGCATAAAGATGTTGTTTTTGGCTTCACGGAGCCATTGTTCGCGCTCTGCGCGTGTGGACTTGCGGATGGGCTCTACCATCTTGATTTTCCACGATTCAGCAAAAGGTAATTCCATGGTGATTAGTGTTGTATAGGGTTGTTTAGTGTTGTGTAGTGTGGTGTCCAATGCGGTGTGTCCACCAGAGCCAGAGACAGAAGAGCATGAAGTAGAAAAGGTACTTGAAGAGGTATTCGTGTAAGAACTCAAACCACTCCGGATGATGCTCAATGGCGATGGCAATAAGCGTGATGCGTAGTATATTAAATAGATATGCGCATACGAGGCCAAGTGGAATAAACCACAACTTGTGCGTCCAACTGCCGCGTGCAACTAACATAATAATAATCCAGATAAACGATTGCTTCAAACCCGTACACCCCCAAACGATGCGTGTGCCCGTGCCTGTGGCGAAATGAATAAGATTGGGTTCGTAGAAATATACTTGGTCATTGGCTTGAGATATAAGCCAATAGACAATGCTAGCAATATGATGTGCCATGAAATCAAATGGTCGCGAGATATCTATGCCAAACCACGTGACTATGTCGCCACCCTCATCGCCAAGGACAGTGAATTTCCAGAAATAGTTGGCAGCAAGCAACGCTACGACAAACAAAAGAATGTCTGTGTATGGCTTGAGTGGCTCAAAGTATTTTTTGAAGGCGATGGACATTAGATCTTACGACAATAATGACAACTTGCGTGGCAATCAATATCCCTGCCGCGCTCTAGGGATTAAATCTTGGTTTTGGCGTAGGGTGCTGCATCCATAGGGCAGAACTCACCGTCGAGGTACTTGAAATATCCAGCTTGGCAGACCATGGCAGCATTGTCTGTTGTGTAGGAGAATGGCGGGATATGTACTTTCCATCTGTGACGACGACCTAGATCTAGTAGTGCATCGCGCAGTCCGCTATTTGCACTAACACCTCCTGCTACAGCGATTTCGTTGATTTTTAGATCTTTGGCGGCTCGTTTGAGTTTGTTGATGAGGATGTCAATGATGGTTTTTTGCAAGGAAGCGCAAAGATCGGCCTTGTTCTCTTCGATGAAATTAGGATTCTCTTTCAGGTTATCACGCAGGAAATAGAGGAAGGATGTCTTGAGCCCAGAAAACGAGTAGTTATATCCAGGGATATTTGGTTTTGCGAATTGGAATGCTTCGGCGTTACCTTCCTTAGCCAATCGATCAATCCATGGTCCTCCAGGGTAGGGTAGTCCCATGATTTTTGCGCATTTGTCGAACGCTTCGCCAGCGGCATCGTCAATTGTTTGGCCGATAATCTCCATTTCTCGGTGCGACTTTACCAATACGATCTGGCTATTTCCGCCGCTGACCAGTAAGCAAAGGAATGGAAAGGAAGGGGACGCTTCGCTATTGGTTTTGATGAAATGCGCCAAAATGTGCGCCTGGAGGTGGTTGACTTCTACCAATGGGATATTGTGCGAGAGGGCCAAGCCTTTTGCAAAACTAGTACCAACTAGCAGGCTACCTAGCAGTCCAGGTCCGCGAGTAAATGCAATGGCGCTGAGCTGATCGGTGGATACCTCTGCGCGCTTGAGTGCAGCATCTACAACGGGCACTATATTCAACTGATGTGCGCGACTAGCTAGTTCGGGAACTACACCACCAAACTCCTCGTGTACACCTTGTGATGCTGTCACATTACTCAGTAATATGCCATCAGAGATGACTGCAGCTGAAGTGTCATCACAACTAGATTCTATAGCTAGAATAATGTTTTTTTTCATTTCGGGTGCAAAGGTATGAAAAAAAACGCACACCTGCAAGAGAAGTGCGATTTTTTTGTTTAGTGGACGCTTAGCTACTGTTTAGGGTTTTATGGGGAAATTGTTTGGCACGGTTTTTGTAATAGTGGATATCGTCGGTAGTTGTCGCTTACATGATAACTTCTTTTGACTCGTCAATAATCATTAAACTATATCATACATGCAAACAACAGTAGATATTCGCGAACTGCAAGAGCGCATTGAGCGTGAGAGTTCGTTTGTTGATGCCTTGACCATGGGCATGAATCAAGTGATCGTAGGTCAAAAACATTTGGTAGAGAGTTTGTTGATAGGCTTGTTGGCTGATGGGCATATCTTGTTGGAGGGTGTTCCAGGTTTGGCAAAAACATTGGCTATTAATACTTTAGCGAAATTAGTAAAGGCGGACTTTAGCCGTATTCAGTTTACGCCAGACTTGCTGCCAGCCGACTTATTAGGAACGCAAATCTATTCGCAAAAGACGGAGGAGTTTAAGGTAAAACAAGGTCCGATTTTTGCGAATTTTGTATTAGCAGATGAGATCAACCGTGCTCCAGCGAAGGTACAGTCTGCTCTTTTGGAGGCGATGCAAGAGCGTCAAATTACCATTGGTGAGAAAACTTATCCATTAGGTGAACCATTTTTGGTGTTGGCAACGCAAAACCCAATAGAGCAGGAGGGTACATATCCATTGCCAGAAGCGCAAACGGACCGTTTTATGCTCAAGGTGGTGATAGGTTATCCAAAGAAAGATGAGGAGATGCAGATTATTCGCCAGAATATTACAGGTGAGAAAGTGAATGTGAACGCTATTTTGGCCACAGAGGATATCATCAAAGCACGCAAAATTGTGCGCGAGGTATATATCGATGAGAAGATTGAGAAATATATCGTGGATATAGTGTTTGCAACTCGTGAGCCAGAGGCTTATGGTTTGGAGCAAATGAAGGCGATGATAGCGTTTGGAGGTTCTCCTCGTGCAAGTATCAACTTAGCATTAGCAGCTCGTGCGTATGCGTTTATCCACCGCCGCGGTTATGTGATTCCGGAGGATGTGCGTGCAGTATGCTACGATGTACTTCGTCACCGTATAGGACTGACCTACGAGGCAGAAGCGAATAATGTTACGACCGAGGATGTGATTACTGAAGTGTTGAACGCTGTGCAAGTGCCTTGATTTAGGTCGTAGGACGCCCTTAGTGCTATAAGTTAAAGGTTATAGGCATGAATGCTGAAGAACTATTAAAACGGGTACGGAAGATAGAGATTAAGGCTCGCAAGTTGAGTCGTAATATCTTCGCTGGCGAATATCATTCGCAGTTCAAAGGACGCGGTATGGCGTTTTCGGAAGTACGTGAGTATCAGCCGGGTGATGATGTGCGCTCTATTGATTGGAATGTGACAGCGCGACTGAATAAGCCCTATGTTAAGGTGTTTGAAGAGGAGCGTGAGTTGACAGTAATGCTACTAGTGGACGTGTCGGGAAGCCGTAATTTTGGTACTATCAGCCAGATGAAGCGCGATATGATGGCTGAGGTGGCAGCTACATTGGCTTTTTCTACTATCGCAAACAATGACAAGGTAGGTGTGATCTTCTTCTCGGATAAGGTAGAAAAGTTTATCCCGGCGAAGAAAGGTAAGACGCATGTGTTGCATATTATCCGCGAACTGTTGAGTTATGAACCAAGTTCAAATGGGACGGATATGGCGCAAGCGTTGCAGTATTTTTCGAATGCACAGAAGCGACATTGTACAGCATTTTTGATCTCGGATTTCATTGGATCGGGTGCGATATATAAGCCGTTGCTTATCGCGTCAAACCGTCACGAGGTGAATGCTATACAGATTTATGACCGTCGCGAAGCTGAATTGCCAAATATTGGACTGGTGAAATTCCGCGATGCAGAGACGGGCAATGAAGTGTGGATAGATACAGCAATCGATACAGTGCGCCAAGACTATGCACAGGCATGGTGTAGCAATCAAGATGAGATAGAACAACTCTTTACCCGCACAGGCGTAAGCCATGTGAGTGTGCGTACGGACGAGGATTACGTGAAAGTTTTAATGCAATTATTTAGATGCTAGCAACGATTTTGGCATTAGTGGTGAGTGCTGCAATAGATAGTACTACCCTGTTTATTGGCGATCAAACCGATTTGCATCTGCAAGCAACCTGTGAGGCGGGTGAGCAGGTGCAATTCCCCGTGTTGGGTGATGAACTAATCCCTGGTATTGAGATAGTGGATAAGACCATCATTGATACGGCGACCCTGAAGGATGGTCGCTTGCAGTACAACCAATACTTGACACTCACTTCGTTTGAGGATTCATTATTTTATATTGCGCCGTTGACCTTTGTAAGTGGAGATCGAACTATCCAAAGCGAAGCACTGACTTTGAATGTGGTGCAGCCATTTGAAGTGGATTCGGCAGATATGGCTATCACAGATATCAAAGGTGTGTATGATGCTCCTATTTGGTGGTGGGGAATATTTCGTTGGGTGTTATTGGCACTGGGGGTTGTCGGCATAAGTATTGGAGGGTATTATCTGATTACTTACCTTCAAGCAAGAATATACAAAAAAGAGGAAGAGTTAGACGCTGTTGAGTTATTGCGCCCGGCAGAGGAAGTAGCTTTGGAGAAATTGGATGCGATTCGCGAAGAGAAGATTTGGCAGTCTGGTAGGGTGAAGGAATATCATACGCAGTTGACGGATGTGGTGCGTGAGTATATCGCTCGCCGCTTTGAGGTGAGCAGTGCGGAGCAGACTTCTGATGAGACACTGCGTGCGATTCGCCCTTTGTTGAACGATAAGAAAGAGTTGTTTGAGCAACTGCGTAAGATGTTGACTTTGGCTGATTTAGTGAAGTTTGCAAAGTGGCAGGCTACACCCGATGAAAACGAATTGAGTTTGCGCAGTGCCTACACATTTGTGAAGGAGACGACCTCTGTTGAAGAAATAGGTGTAGAGAGTTAAGTGTAAAGTGAAGAATTATGACATTTGCTAATCCTGGATATTTATTTCTACTTCTGCTATTGATACCAATAGTGGGTTGGTATATATGGAAGTTGCGTACTACGCATGCTGCAGTGCAACTATCCTCGACTGAGAGTTTGCGCCGTCAGCCGAAGAGTGTGCGTGTATGGTTGATACATGTTCCATTTGTGTTGCGAATAGCAGTGATAAGTTTGTTGTCGTTGGCTTTGGCTCGTCCGCAATTGAGTAATCGTTGGCAATCGGAATCTACAGAGGGTATTGATATCATGATGGCGTTGGATATCTCGGGCACCATGCTGGGTGAGGATCTCAGTCCTAACCGTTTGGAGGCTGCAAAAGCGGTAGCTACAGAGTTTGTGCTATCGCGTCCGAACGATCAAATAGGCTTGGTTGTGTTTGCGGGTGAGAGTTTTACGCTATGTCCGTTGACGACAGACCATGGGGTATTGGTGAATCTCTTTCAGTCGGTGAAGTTTGGTATGATAGAGGATGGAACAGCTATTGGTCTTGGACTGGCGAATGCGGTCAATCGTATGAAGGATTCTCAGACGAAGTCAAAGGTGGTGATATTGCTGACGGATGGTAGTAACAACCGCGGTGACATTGATCCGCAAACGGCAGCAGAGATAGCAAAGACCTTTGATATACGCGTATATGCGATAGGCGTAGGTAGTTATAGCGATCAGGTTCGCGTGCCGATACATACCCCATATGGTGTGCAATATGGTACGATGAGTTCGGAGTTTGATGAGACGACGCTCCGCAATATAGCCCGCATGACGGGTGGTGAATATTTCCGTGCAACGGATAATAATAGTTTGCGCGGTATTTACCAGCAGATTGATCAACTGGAAAAAACGAAGATTCGTGTGCGTGAGTATTCCAAGCGAACAGAGCATTTTATGCCATTTTTGACGGCAGCATTGATGTGCTTGCTGCTGGAAATGCTGTTGCGCTTCTTTGTGCTTCGTACTATTACAGAATAAGTAAAGGTATAGAGATATGTTTAGATTTGCAAATATAGAAATGCTATGGTGGCTACTGACAGTACCTGTTTTCGCAGTAGCCTATATAGTGTACAGCAAGCGCAAGCACCGTCAGTTGGTGGAGCTTGGTGACCCTGAATTGATAGCGCAATTAATGCCGGATGCATCTAAGAGTCGTCCGATATGGAAGTTCAGTATGCTGATGGTAGCGTTGGTGTTGCTCATTTTTGCTGCTGCGCGTCCGCAGTTTGGCCAGAAGGAGAAGACAATTAAGCGTCAGGGTATAGAGGTGATGGTGGCGTTGGATATCTCCAATTCGATGCTTGCTGAGGATGTGGTACCTAATCGGTTGAATCGTGCTAAGCAATTGTTAAGCAAGATGATGGATAATATGGTGGATGATAAGGTGGGTTTGGTGGTGTTTGCGGGTGATGCGTTTACGCAGCTTCCAATTACTTGTGATTATGTATCAGCAAAAATGTTTCTCAATACTATCACTCCATCGCTTATTTCTACGCAGGGTACTGCAATTGGTGCAGCATTGCGAATGTCAATTGCATCGTTTGGTGCCGCTGCGAGCGAGGCGGGTCGTGCTATTGTGTTGATTACTGATGGTGAGAACCACGAAGATGATGCCGTGGAGATAGCTAAGCAAGCGCATGAGAAAGGTATTCAAGTGTTTGTGATTGGTATTGGAAAACCAGAAGGTGCACCAATTCCTAAAGCGGGAACTAATGATTATATGAAGGATCGCAGTGGGCAGATAGTGGTTAGTCGCCTCAACGAGGAGATGTGTCAACAGATAGCATCTGCAGGGCATGGTGTGTATGTACGTTGCGATAATACGAATACGGCACTGCGTACCTTGCATCAAGAATTGGAGAAAATTGCTATTGCAGAGTTGGAATCCACGGTGTATGCTGAATATAATGAGCAATACCAATCATTTGTATTGTTAGCATTGTTGTTGCTAGTGATAGAGTTTTTTATCATGATGCGCCAGAACCATCGCCTTGCACGCATGGACTTGTTTAATGAGAAATCAGAAAAATAGAAATGATAAAGTGAGAATTAATAGTATGCGTATTTTATTAACAACCATATTTTTAGTTACTTTCTCGCTGCTTTATGCACAGCAAGAGAGTCCTGATGTGCGACGAGGTAACAGACAGTATAATGATTCTAATTATGTAGAAGCAGAGGTTAACTATCGTCGCGGTTTGGAAAAGAATAACGAATCTTTTGAGGGACATTTCAATCTTGGAGATGCACTTTTTCGTCAGCAGAAGTATCAAGAAGCCGTGGGACAGTACAAAAAAGCCGAAACTCTGCTAAATAGGGATATAGGATTGGATGCTGGAGAAATCGACAAGTACTTGGCTGCGACCTACCATAATATGGGTAATGCCTTTTACGCTCAAGAGCAATACGCCGAAGCCATCAAGGAATACGAACAATCATTGCGCCATAATCCTAAGGATAATGATACGCGATACAACCTTGTGAAAGCCAAACAACAGCTGAAGAGGCAGCAAAATCAGCAGCAGAATCAGAATCAAAACCAGCAAGATAAGCAAGAAAAACAACAGCAAAATCAGCAGCAGAATCAAGATCAAAATCAGCATGATAAGCAAAAACAGCCACAACAAGATCAGCAGGGGCAACAGCAACCAGATCAGATGGACAAAGAAACAGCGGAACAGATATTGCAAGCTCTAGAGCAAGATGAACAGGAGACACAAGAAAAATTGCAACGGCAACAAGGTAAGAAACGCCGAGTAGAGAAAGAATGGTAAGAATATGAAAAAAATACTTTCGATATTATTTGTTTGTACAATGGCTGTTATAGCTATTGCTCAGGAGGTGGAGTTCAAGGCTTCGGCTCCTGCGCAAGTGATAATGGGTAAGCCATTTCAGCTGGTATATCAGGTCAATCAGCGTGCGAAGGATTTGCGAGTACCCGAGTTTGTTGACTTTGACTATATGGCAGGTCCATTTACCTCGCAATCGTCGTCTACATCATTTGTTAATGGTAAGCGAACTTCTACCTTTACACTCACCTACACCTATACCCTTATGGCGAATAAAGAAGGAGACTTCACCATTCAACCAGCTACTATCAAGGTGGATGGCACGGAGTACACATCTAATGGAGTGCGTATTACGGTGTTGCCACCAGATCAGGCGCCTAGCGGCTCAGCCATTAGTGGCTCAACCAACAGTGTGGGTGCAACTGGCCAACAGGCGAGTAGCGTGAACGCAGAGAATCTCTTCCTGCGTACATTGGTGAGCAAGACCAAGGTGCATGAACAGGAGGTGGTGTTATTGACATACAAACTCTATTTTGCAAATGTGGATGTAGCTCAATTTACCAACAATACTCGTTTGCCAGAGTTTAAGGGTTTCCTAAAACAGGATCTAGAGATGGGTGAAATACAAACAGAGTTGGAGCACTACAATGGTCGTAACTATCAAACTGCAGTACTCTATCGTACACTCTTGTTTCCACAGCGAAGTGGCGATATCGTGATTGATCCCGCCCAATTTGAAGCTGTGTTGCGCGTGCGCAATCGTGCACAAGTGCGTAGTATATTTGACGATTTTTTTGATAGTTATACCACTGCTACGAAAGTGCTTACAGCTCCAGGTGTAACAATACATGTATCATCATTACCGCCGGGTAAACCGGTGGGCTTCAGCGGTGGAGTAGGACGCTTTTCTATCTCTAGTACTATCTCTGATGTCCAACTGCAAGCCAATGAGGCAGTAACCTTGACTCTGGTGATTCAGGGGGCTGGAAATATGAAACTTCTTAAGACTCCTGTAGTAGATTGGCCAGAGGGTTTTGAGGTATATGACCCTAAGGTGACTAATAACTTTAAAAATACTATAGCAGGTGTTAGTGGCACAAAGGTAGTTGAATATTTGGCAATTCCACGTGCAGGAGGAACATATGTGATACCACCAGTACTATTCTCATATTACGATGTGGAGGAGGATGCCTACCGTACTCTCACAACTGAAGAATATACCCTAACAATCGCTCGTGCAATGGGAGAAGAGTCTAATGTAGCAGTAGTTAATAACTATGTGCAAAAAGAGGATATACAGCAGCTAGGTAACGATATTCGATATATCCAAACTAATGATTTGGTACTTCCACATACTTCGCCTAGTCGATGGATAGCCTTCGGGTCGTTAATCTTCTGGTTATGTTATCTTTTGCCTGCTATCCTAGCAGCGGTGCTGTTTGTAATATTCCGCAAGCAGATTAAGGAGAATGCCGACATCACTCGCGTGCGCTACAAGAAGGCCAATAAGGTGGCGCAGCGTCGCCTCAAGATGGCAGAGCAACTGCTCAAGCAGAACAACAAAGAGGCCTTCTATGAGGAGATAGAGCGTGCCTTGTGGACCTATCTGAGTGACCGACTCTCCGTGCCTACGGCGCAGCTCAACAAAGAAAATATCGCCCAGATTTTAGCTGGTAAGGGCGTTGCACAAGAGCTTATAGACGAGATGCTAAAGGTACTAGCTACCGCGGAGTTTGCACGTTATGCGCCAGTCTCAGACCATGCAATGCAAGATCTCTACAACGACACGACAAAGATGATTAACCAACTCGAAAATAATAAGCTATGAAATTGCTATTTATATTTCTAACCACCCTCTTTGCTCAAGCCAATGCACATTATGCGGAGGGTAATTATGCGGAGGCAGCGGAGCAATACGAGCAAATCATTGCCTCTTCCATGGATAAGTGCACATCGGATTACGCTGTAGTCTATTATAATCTAGGCAATGCCTATTTCAAGCAAGGCGAATTGTCGCAATCTATCTTGGCATACGAGCGTGCGTTGCGACTCAAACCTAACTTGAAAGATGCAAAGCATAATCTGCAGTTTGCTCAAACTCGTATTGTGGATAACATCCCAGATACACAGTCCTTTTTCCTCTCCTCAGGGCTCAAGGCGTTGCGTAATGCGCTTAACCAGCAGGTGTGGGTTATACTCTCTATATCGCTCTTTGTATTGGCATTGGTGGGTTTCTTTTTCTTTGCTTTCAGTCGCACTATATGGCTGCGCAAGATGGCTTTCTATACCAGCCTAGTCGCATTACTCATCTCCATTTGCGCATGCGCCAATGCGGGCAGTTTGCACAAGCGTGACAGTTTGCGAGCAGAGGCAATCATCACCCAGGGTATCGTCAATGCCAAGGCGTCCCCTGATCGTTCGGGCACCGATCTGTTTACCATTCATGAGGGCACCAAGGTGAGAATTACGGATGTGATAGGCGACTGGTGTTGCATTCATGTGGGCAATAATATTGGATGGATGCAATTAGCACATTTGGAGCGCATATAGTTTGCACATGTGAAAAAAAAGCAGTAATTTTGCGCCCAATTTTTTAAGTATATGAAAAACAAACTACATATTGATACGCTTTGCGTACAAGCAGGATACAATCCTGGCAAAGGCGAACCACGCCAAGTGCCTATTATCCAGAGTACTACATTCAAGTATGAAACCAGCGAGCAGATGGGCAAACTCTTTGATCTAGAGGAGAGTGGCTACTTCTATACCCGCTTGCAAAATCCTACCAACGACACCACTGCGGCCCAGATAGCAGCTATGGAGGGTGGGGTGGCAGCTATGCTAACTAGTTCAGGACAAGCGGCCAACTTCTTTGCATGCTTTAATATCTGCCAAGCGGGCGACCACATGATTACTACCACCAGTATTTACGGCGGTACTTATAATCTCTTTGGCGTTACTTTCCCTAAGATGGGATTGGAGATTACTTTTATCGACCAGGATGCTAGCGATGAGGAGTGGGCTGCGGCTTTCCGTCCGAATACCAAGCTGGTGTTTGGTGAGACATTGTCTAATCCTAATGTTCGTATTTTGGACATCGAGCGTATTGCTAAGATTGCACACGACCATGGTGTACCATTGATCGTGGATAACACATTCCCTACGCCAGTCAACTGCCGTCCATTTGAGTTTGGTGCTGATATTGTGACACACTCTACGACCAAGTATATGGATGGTCATGGTGTGCAAGTAGGTGGCGTGATCGTAGATAGTGGCAACTTTGATTGGGAGCAACATCACGATAAGTTTGCGTGCTTGACAGAGCCAGATGCTTCGTATCATGGTTTGCGTTATACAGAGGCTTTCGGTAAACTGGCATATATCACCAAAGCGACGGCTCAATTGATGCGCGATTTGGGTTCGATTCAGAGCCCACAGAATGCGTTCTATCTGCATTTAGGATTGCAAACCTTGCATGTGCGTATGCCACGCCACTGTGAGAGCGCATTGAAGGTTGCCAAATACTTGGAGAACCATCCTGATGTGGCATGGATTCGCTATCCAGAGTTGGAAAACGATCCAGAACATGCACGCCAACAGAAGTATATGCCTAATGGTAGCTGCGGCGTGATGGCCTTTGCCGTGAAAGGTGATCGTACATTCGCTAATCGCTTTATGGATAGCTTGAAGTTGGTGACTATTGAAACGCATGTGGCAGATTGTCATACATGTATCTTGCACCCTGCAGCCCATACTCATCGTCAGTTGAGCGATGAAGCATTGTTGGCTGCTGGTATTGATCCTAATTTGATGCGACTTAGCATTGGATTGGAGAATGCAGATGACTTAATAGCAGATATTGAATATGCACTCACACAAGCTCATAACGGATAAATTCAGTTTCGAAGCAGGTGGTAGTATCTCTAACTTGGAGATTATCTATCACACTTCTGAGCGTGAATATAAGAAGGGCGACCGTGTGGTATGGCTCTGCCATGCTTTGACGGCAAATTCAGATCCACTAGATTGGTGGCCAGAGATGGTGGGCGAGAACTGCTGGGTAAACCCAGATAAAGATTTCGTGGTATGTGTTAATATCTTTGGTTCGGCTTATGGAACTACGGGACCTAAAAGTGTCTTTGATAGTGAAGAGGCCTCAGCGTTTGAAGGATTCGGTAACGCGTTAGATTTCCCTAAGTTCACGGTTCGTGATACAGCGCGATTATTTACTTTGGTGCGTGAGCATTTAGGTATAGAGCGTGTGGATTTGTTGGTAGGTAGTTCTATTGGCGGCTTTCATGCTTTGGAGTGGGCAATTATGGAGGGCGATGTGATTGAGCGTGCTGCTTTTATCGCTACGGCACCTCGTGTATCTCCATGGCTAAGTGCTTGGATGGAAGTGCAACGCATGGCTATGGAGGCTGATCCTACATTCCGTGCGTGCGAGAGTCTAGATGGTGGACGTAAAGGTCTGGAGGCAGCTCGTGCTATCTCCCTGATCTCTTATCGCAGTTTTGATGGCTACAACCTCACGCAATACGAGACGGATGAGGATTGCCTTTTTGCATCTCGTGCAGCTAGCTACGAACGCTATCAAGGCGAGAAACTCGTGAAACGAGGCTTCGATGCGTACTCATACTACTATCTATTGAATTGCGTCGATAGCCAGAATGTCGGCCGTCATCGTGGCGGAGTAGCCAAAGCCCTTGGCGAGATCAAAGCTAAGAGCATAGTAATCTCCATCACTTCCGATGGCCTCTTCCCTCCGTGTGAGAGCCGCGAATGGGCAAAGCATATACCTCACGCCGAGTACTACGAGATTGAGTCTCGCTTCGGCCACGACGGCTTCTTATTGGAGACCGATCAAATAACGAAGATTCTTAATGAGATGTAAGATATAATAGAAACGGAGCACCGATCGGTACTCCGTTTTTTCTACTTTATTTATTGGGTGTTTATGCCAATGTAGCTAAGTATTTCTCTGCTTCCATGGCCGCTTTGCAGCCGCTGGCTGCTGCCACGATAGCTTGGCGGTAGTGTGGGTCGGCGCAGTCACCCGCTGCGAACACACCTGCCACATTGGTGCATGGGCTGTGACCTTCCACCTTGATATATCCCTCTGCATCACGATCTAGGTACTCGGCAAAAAGATCGGTGTTAGGCTTATGACCAATAGCTAGGAAGAATCCGTCAATAGCGATATGGCGAATCTCCTCCTCTGGAGTGCCTTTCTTATAGACGAGGTCCGCACCTTCCACCTTCACTTCACCAGTGAGATTCAAGGTATTGTGCTCAAAGAGAATCTCGATTTTTGGATTATCCTTTACGCGTTGTTGCATGATTTCAGAAGCGCGGAGATAAGGCTTGCGCACGATCATATACACTTTCTCGCACAAGCCAGCTAGGTAGTTGGCCTCCTCGCAAGCGGTGTCGCCACCACCTACTACGGCCACTGTCTTCTTGCGGTAGAAGAAGCCGTCGCATGTTGCACATGCACTCACGCCACGACCCTTGTAGTCCTCTTCGGATTGGATGCCGAGGAACTTAGCGCTAGCACCTGTAGCGATAATCACGGTATCCGCCTCATAGACTTGGTCATCCTCTACCCACACTTTCTTTGGCGAGCAAAAGAAATCTACTTTCGTTACCATACCTGATACGAATTGTGTGCCAAAACGCTCGGCTTGACGACGCATGTCGTCCATCATTTGATAAGGTTCTACGCCATCTGGATAGCCAGGGAAGTTCTCTACCTCAGTGGTAATCATCAATTGTCCGCCCACTTGCATACCCTCGATGAGTACGGGTTGAAGATTAGCGCGAGAAGCGTAGATAGCTGCTGTGTAGCCCGCAGGGCCTGAGCCGATAATAAGACATTTCATATTATAGTTGATAATTAATAGTTAACAATTTTCACCTCAGATCATTGATAAACGCGCCCTCTTTCTCCAAAATAAATTCCTGCTTGCTGTCGGTGTATCGAGTATTCTTGAAATTAAGAGTAGTAACCGTACCACTTGTTTCGTGTATCTCAATGCTAGTAGGTAGCAATGTGGCTGTCACTATTCGTAGTACGAATTTACTTATGCCATTAGATGGGTCCTTAGGCGTCAGGGTTATTTGTGTTTTATCGCCAATCACTGTTTCTTTCTGCTGACATATGGGTAGCAGTTTTTGTGCGTAGAGGAAAGGATTGGTTTGTATCAATTCTTCTTCGGTAGGGGTTGTAAGCGATAATTCATCCACATCTTCGTTGTACATATACAAAGTATTGCCATCATATGCAGCCTCCATGGAGAGCATGTTCAACAAAAATTGCTTTCCCTGCATTCTTAAACTGCCTTCGTAGCTCATAGGCATATCATTGCCCATGGCAGGCTGTGCACTAGTAAGTGTGAAGTCTGTTTCTAGCGTTTTTTGTTCTAAAGTTGTTAGTAGCGACTGAAGCAGAGTCAGTATGATCACCAATAATTTCATATCTTCTCTTATTTTTTTCTCTCAACACCCTAACTCTTGCAGCTTCTTATCTAGTTCATCGAGGCTTTGAATCAGTACATCACGTCCTTTTGGACCCTTGTTCGGCCCTACGACACCTGCTGCCTCTAGCTGATCAGACAATTTACCCGCACGGTTATAACCAATCTCAAACGCGCGTTGCAGACGCGAGGTTGACCCCTCTTGCTTCGTTACCACATAGCGTGCCACATCCGCAAACATTGGGTCAAGGCGTTTTAAATCCACCGCGCCAGGCGCTAAGGCTTCGCCTTCACCACCCTCTGGGATGTATTCTGGCAGTTGGTATGGCTCGAAGTAATGCTGTTGCTTCTCGATATGCTCCACAATCGCATCTACCTCTGGGGTGTCCACAAACGCACATTGCAGACGGGTGATATTACCGTTACCCGAATAGAGCATATCGCCACGACCGATGAGTTGGTCTGCACCCTTGGTGTCAAGCACGGTGCGAGAATCTACTACTGATTGTGTGCGGAGAGCGATACGTGTTGGGATATTCGCTTTGATTACACCTGTAACGATATTCACCGATGGGCGTTGGGTCGCCAAAATCATGTGCATACCCACGGCGCGCGCTTTCTGTGTGATACGCGCGATGGGGGTCTCTACCTGCTTGCCCGCTTGCATGATAAAGTCGCCATACTCATCAATGATAATCACGATATATGGCAAGAACTGATGATGTAAACTATCTGCCACCACTTTTTCCGGATTTAGGCGTCGCGATACAAACTTCTCATTGTAATCTTCCAAATTACGTACACCAGCATCCATTAGCAATTTGTATCGGTTCTCCATCTCAATCACAAGCGAGTTGAGGGTATTTACCACCTTGTCGCAATCCACAATCACGATATTCTCATCTTCTGTGTCGGGGGTAGCAGCCAAATAGTGACGCAGCAGCGGCTTATATGGCGCAAACTCCACCATCTTTGGATCCACCATTACGAATTTCAATTCAGCCGGATGTTTCTTGTATAGCAACGAGGTAATGATGGCATTGATAGCTACCGACTTACCTTGTCCCGTTGCACCTGCCACGAGCAAGTGGGGCGTCTTTGCCAAGTCAAACATAAATACCTCGTTAGTGATGGTGCGTCCGATAGAGATGGGTAACTTCATCTTTTGTTCCTCTTGGAAACGCTTGCTAGCGATCACCGAGTGCATTGACACTACCTGTGGCTTCTCATTAGGCACCTCAATACCGATGGTTCCTTTACCTGGAATAGGAGCGATAATACGGATTCCCATCGCAGATAGCGAGAGCATGATGTCGCTCTCCAAGTTCTGAATCTTCGAGATACGCACACCCGCTTGAGGCACTATCTCATAGAGCGTTACGGTAGGGCCTACAGTCGCCTTAATCGACTCAATCTCAATGCCATAGTTGCGCAGTGTGGTCACAATACGGTTGGCATTGGCTTGCTGTTCTTCCTGGTTGATGATGGGAGCGGTCTCGTTGTCATACACCTTCAGCAGACCAAGCGAGGGAAATTTGTATAGCTCAAGATCCTTTCTTGGGTCATACGGACCAAGTTTCTTCAGCAAATACTCAGGATCATCTTCTGATAGTTCCACCTCTTTGACTGCTTCTACGGATATTTCGACATTCTCTTCTTCCGGTTGGATAGGCTCCTCAGGGAGAACCCCGTCCTTGGAGATAGCTACTTCTACATCAACTACAATTTGAGGTTCCTCTGTCGTACTAGCGTCTGGAGTGGTGTTATCCACTTTGATTTCAATAGGGGTTGTCGGTTGATTCTCTTCGATCTCAGAATTCTCAATCTCCTCTTCGGCTTTGGATTGGGTAAACAACCTTTTAACCCAATTGCCGATTCGTTGACAATGCTCCACAAAATGCTTGTCTATTACAATCAGGAATACAATCATAGTTGCTATCAAAATGATCAGCAATCCAAACCATTGTATATACGACATCGCCCATGTAGAGATAATCTCTCCAACAGCCCCTCCCAAGCGGAAGAAAGAACCTGTGCCGATGATTTGTTGCGCAAAGCCTAAGGCCACTGCACTCCATACCATCAAAAACATGCAAATAAAGAGCATTCGCAGGCGTCGGAGAGGGAATTCTACAATCAATCGTACAGAATATAATCCGAGGGCGATGAGCGCAATGATAGACATCAGTCCAAATGTACCATCTACCAACCAATCAGCTATGATAGCACCTGGCAATCCAAGGGCATTTTGTACCTCATTACGCATTTCGCTGCGATCGCCTGTATGTTTAACAATTGAATAATCCTCTGCTCCTGAGAAGAAAAAACTGCAGTATGCTACCACCAACATCAGCACAACAGAAGCCATAACGACTCCCATTGCAATGCGAAAGCGGTCGCTCATTACCACATCGCGTACAGAGCGGAACATCTCCTTTGCTCCAGGTTTTTCAACGACGATGTCTCTTGATTTGCCCGTTGAGGTGGGCGTAGTGCTTGGTCTAGTTACTCTTCTTGCCATAATCAATATCTATTCCATAGTTAATTTTTAGGATGTTACAGTATATATTTTGAATCAGTTTGCAAAGATACAACTTTTTTTGGAAATTTGCAAAAAAAGAATCATATTTTACTTAATTTCCACCTAATTGTATGCTGATCAGTATCGGGTCATGATCCGCGTAGCGGAACATCGTTTTGTCAAGACGACGCTTATAACCGCGCGAATAAAAATAGTCGGCATTCAAGTGATAGGGGTGCACTGCCTTTACTTGTGCTGCCATTGTAGGAGAGGCAAATGCGCGGTCCAAATACCCCGCTTCACTATGATACACATAAGAGTACCCCGTTGAATCATATTGCATTAGTACATCTTCATAACCCGCACTGATGAGCTTTTGAATCGGCTGCTCTTGGCTATAGCAGTTATAGTCACCTACGAGCAATATATCCCCGTCTCCAAATAATTGTTCTTGCTCCATCTTCTCCAGCATTACCAATAGGCTATCTACATTCACCATTCGTTTAGCATTAGACTCATCGCCCGTGCCTCGCTTTGAACGCAAATGGTTGATATTCAGCACAAAGCGCTCGCCGCTTTTTACTTCCTCAAATCCGCATGCCACCATGCGATAGTGGTAGTGGCTACTAGGGTCGTGATATCCATATTGCAACTCGCCATACGGACGCACGCGGTCGCTGCGGTAGATATACCCGCAGGATATGGTGTCGCCATTGCTCCAACCCTGCGACACATACGCATAGCGCGCTTTTTTTGCTCTTTTATTCATTGCGCGCACCAACATCTCCGCTGCACTATCGCCTTTTTGAATTTCGCAGATAGCATAGATATCAGCATTGATATGTGTGAGCGCCTTGCTGATTTTCTCGGTTTGAATATCTTGTTGTTCTCTAGTGGTCTTACGATGTGCATAGCCGCCCAAATCATAGAAATAGTTTTGGATATTGGTCGCACACACCAGCAACCCCTTGGGCATTTTGGGCTTGGGCTCGGGCTTGTTGTTGAGGAACTTTGGTGTAGTACCAGTCACCAGTTTTCCTGGTGCAACCACGCGAGCGGTTAAATTCTTCAGCACTGCACCCGTACGCACTTCATAGTTGCGGATATTGCATGTCAATCGGATGATCTGTGCCCTATTGGCCTTCTTAATAGCCCAATATTCGGTGCTGTCGCCCTCTGCTAAACCCATGGCACGCTCCTCTGCCACATACAACCGCTCAGGGGCTAGAATCAGCGAATCGTAGTAATTACCACACACATACAGTGGAGTAGTGATCTGCACCATCTTGCCGATATACGGCTCCCAACCATTGGCAAAGGACTCGGGAAACTGCACTTTCTCCACCGCAAAAAGCGATGTGGAAAAGATGATGGCTAAGGAAAGAATATATTTGCGCATATAGAATCTCAACTGTCTTATTGTTTTTTGCCTAAGATGTTGTATCTATTTCCATTGTGGATGATCAATAATTGTCCTTCTTCTATCACCTTCATTGCCTTATTGCTTTCCTCTTCAATGGAGATATTCTCTACATCGGTGCTAAGCAACTTGACATCCACGCGGTTTGAATAATTAGATGTATATGTCAAGAAGTCTTTTGTGCGCTTTACTACCACTTGATATGCATAATCGCCTGCAGGCAACTCTGTCAGTGTGTGACTCGTCTCGCTGGCATTAATAGTTTTGTATGGAATCTCCACAGTGGTTCCGGCACTAGCAACAATCACCGAAATCTTGATATCATCCACATAGAACTCCCCCTGTTCACTCATAAAGGCAATATGCAGTGGCGTGTCGCCAAAATCTACACCGCTCAGAATCACGGTGTCTGTGGTGTAATCATTTCCCTTAGCGCTCATCGGCACTACATTACCCACTTCTGCCACGCTCGAGTCGTGCTCTTTAATCACCATCACCCAGATATTGTCGCCTGCCACTTTGTTGTACGCCTTAAACGATACTTTTACGGCATTATTGCCCAGCTTCATCTTAGGGCTCAATACCAATCCAGCTTTGCCACTCCAATAGTTAGGACCTTGGCTGCCTGCCATACCTTTTACCCAACGAGGGTAGGTGAGCAACCATTCTTGATCGCTCTGCCCGTTCTCGCCGAGATTATGTATCAAATCCCATGAGAAACCTGGGTTGTCGAAAGTACCATCCACAATGCCACTAAAGTCCTCTTCGAGCATGGTAACTTCCTGGTTATCCGAAGAGGTAACTACAGTTTGCACAAACGATACCTTGTATGTGTCGGCGTTGTAGTGGTGTTCCCAATTCGCGGTGAAACTATTCTCAGTAATGTCTGTTGCTGGCAATGCTACAGGGGTCAGTCCGTTGATACCATCCACCCAGATGTCATCGCTAGGGTCAGAAATCAAATCTCCCTCTTTCACCTTCACATGGTAGTAGTGCTCCTTGCTAGCGTCATAACCAGATATCACGCAGAAGGTGTCCACTACCAACGAGTCTGTGATCAATGCTTTTGGCATAGGTTGAGTTCTGTATTCCAAACTGATATCATCGATGGCAAAGGTGATGCCAAACGAACCCTCGCAAGTGAGTTTCACTTGAGTGATATAGTTGCCCACCACATCGCCTTCCAGCGTATAGATTCCGCCATTCTCTTGCATCCAATAGTTGGGTATATTGGCGATATGCTCCCAATGCCCCATCGTGTTTTTTACATACACGCCTACCAACGAGAAATTATATTCCTCGCTGGCCATACTGCTTGGCTTTACCCAGAATGATATTTTGTGGATAGGCGCTTTAGCCTCAGGGCTTAGGATATAATCGCCCTCTGCATCAAAATTGATGGCTTGTTTGCCAGACTTGTAATCGCCTTTGCTAGTGCACATGTCTTTTTCTCCATGGCTCGACACATCAATATCCCAACCTCTTGGATAGTTGGGGAATTCTGTTTCGATGGAATGACCATCGGCTTTGATTTGAATGCTCTCAAAGTCGCACGAGATTTTGCCACTCTCCTCTTTTTCTGGCATTTCCTTATACCAAACGGAGAATAAATACCCATCTATCGCGGGCAATGTGCTGCGTTCCCAACGGGCAACAAACTCTGTCGTTGAATGGTTGATAGGTAGGTGGGCGTATACGGGAGGTATGCGGTTACGCACACGCGTCACCTTAATATCATCTATCAAGATGGTTCCGCCCATTGTACAAAACTGAAAAATGTTTTTGTTGTTGAATGTACCTTGAGTGCTCGTAAACGAAAACTCTTGCCACTCGCTAGTCAGCTTAAACTCCTTTGTTTCCAAACGACCCATTGTGTTGTCGCAAAGCGACAAATCCAAGTCGCCTGCCGCAGGGCTGTTGCCGGCGCGGCGCGCACGGAAAGTCACCGTCACTTCGCCGTACAACTCAGCTTCGGGTGTGGAGATATATCCACCATACATATATCCGTAGTATTCGTACTCTTTCAGCGCAGCGCATCCGCCTGCTTGAAACACATAGTACCCCAACCAACCTGGTTGATGCGTATAAGCTGTATCAACGAGGTAGGTGTAATCCACTTCCGGAGCAATATTCACATCGTCGGGTATGTCTTCCGATCCTGCAGTAAAGAGTGAGAAGTCTTCTTCCAACACTACGGTCGCTTCACTTTGACTAGTTGTTGCAGCTGCTGTCGCCGAAGGTTGATTCGCTGACTTGAATGCAGTCTTGCCCCAATATGATGTTGGCCTTTGGGCTGCTGCTATGCCTACGATACATAAAAGTACGAATAATAGTGTGTTTTTTTTCATAATTTATTATTGTTGTTGATGTTGTTTTAAATATCTTTCCAATGCCTGCCATTGCTTTTGTGCATCTTGCATACCAAGGGCATGAAGGGCTTTCAGCTTCTCAGGATTCTTCTCTAGACGCCCCACGGGTCTATCTTCTGACGGACGAATTACGAACACTTTGCCCTGCTTCTCCAACTCCTTAATCTGCTGAATACGAGCGTTATACTGGTCGTTTCTTTGTTCGATAGTGCGCAGTAATGCCTTGTGGCGAGGGAATGCTAAACGGCACAAAGGAGCGATATGATCGTTGCGCACATAGTTCATCGGGCGCGTCAGCACAACAATCACCTTGTCGCAACCCAACTCCCAGCATTTATCTAGCGGAATATTATCTGCCAGTCCGCCGTCTAGGTATTTCTCGCCTTGCCACTCCACAGGTTGGCAGATGATGGGCAGCGATGCAGAAGCACGAATCACATCCATCTGCTTCCAAGTGTCGGTAATACGCACATACTCTGCTTGCCCCGTGCGCATGTTGGTAATGGTGGCATAAAACTCGGCTGTCGATTGCTCAAAAGTATCTTCGTCAAACGGATCTAGTTCGCGAGGTAGGAGCCCATAGGCAAAATCTTTGTTGATCATATTGCCTGTGGTCAGCCACGAGTGCATACTGATATAGCGGCGTTCGCCCACATAACGGCAATTGTAGCGCAATACGCGCCCGCGTTGTTGTGATAGCAGGTTCACTCCAAAAGTCACACCTGCCGAGGTGCCACATACCACATCAGGCATGAAATGATTATCCATCATCACATCTAGCACACCTGCGGTATATAACCCTCGCATGCCGCCACCTTCTAAAACCAAACCGACCTTCATTTTTTTTAATGGTAATTCCGCTTGCAAAGGTATAAAAAAGTTTGGATATATGCAAAAAAATAGTTTTTTTTTAGCAAAAAGCTGACTTGCTAATTGCAGTGAATTTTGCCGTTGAGCAGAGCCGTGTTTTACCCTCTTAAGTATGTATTATTCCCCTAATAGGGGAATTATACTTAAGGGGTTACGGCTCTTGCTCAAAAATGGGTAATTTTAAGGTAAAATTCTTCTCTAAAAAATTAGGGAAGTGAGATTTTTGTATTTTCGAATATAACCTCTCGTAGATAGTCCTCCCGCTCGCTATCAAAAGTCTATTCCGGAAACTTCTTTATTTTCTTTATTTCGTAGCTACTGCTACTTTATATAGCCTATACTACACTTGATTAGTCCCGCCGTACTGGTTTAAACTGTAGTAATACTAGATATATAAAAGCAAATATCAATAGTGGTAATACAGCATCGTTTATTGGACTTTCATAACCTTCTGTAGGTGGGGCGAAAGCATTTTTTTTAGATGCGATATTAATAGATTCTATTTCTTCAAAGGGTATATTAGAAGTGTTTGTTTGTATAATGGCATTATCTATTGATCCATCCGCAAGTAGGCTGAAGTTATAATGTCTATTACCTATTAACAGATTGTGTCTATTAGAAGGAATTTCTGAAGAATTACGATTATTTATTCGACCATCTATAGGTAAAACTAAGTCAAAAAAACTAGTTCCTATGTTAATAAAACGTTTTTCTTTAAAAGGGCTATAAGGTGAATATGTTTGTGTATTAACTTGTGTGTGATGGTTATAATTTACCATTTTTGAATAATATGTTTCATTATGACCAGTAATAGAAACCTTTGATTGTCGACTGTTGAACTCATCTGAAATACATGAAACATGAAGACCTTTGTAATGATTATAGTTGTTATCTGGAAAAGGTGCTCGTAATCTAATATCTCCCAATAAAGATTGAGATATTAAAAACAATAAAATTATTGATACAATATTTTTCATTTTAGCAGGTGTAGTTTGTAGATTTGATCATGGGTAGCTATGATATAGATACCATTAGCTAAATTACCAAGTTCAGTTAATGCATTAACCTTTGAATTATAAATTAAATGACCGTTAAATGTATAAATAGAAGTAATGTCATTTAAATTGATGTTGTCCATTGAATTTATTGTTTCAGTTGCGGATACAACGTCTTTTGGGTTTTTATCTGTGATCAGAAATCGAGTCTTGGTATCTGATGGGACATGATAAAATGTATAAGTTTCATTATTTAAAATATCAACATATTCGTCTGTTATTATGTCGTGCAGATATAATTTATCGTAAGAATGTAATTTATCAGTATCAAATGTTAAAGTATACATTTCATATTCTGAAGCACAGCTGAATCCTATAGATTGATTGATTAGAGTAGTATTTGTATTAATTGATGTATTAATACTGTCATTAATTGCAAATATTTGTGGGCCATTATTATCAAATATTTTTATAGCATCATATCCATTGTCAAAATTAGGTGTGCAATCTTCGTGTTCTATAAGGTACAATCTATCGTTGGATGTAGTACTTTGAACATTGATTTTAAGCACATTAAATTTGTTATCAGCACTAATGATACGTCTTTGATTGGTGGAAGAAGCAGGATTATATACATTTTTCTCATAGTCAACGATAAATTGTCCTCCACCAGGGTGAGAAGCAAGGAAGAACGCTTGTGAAGATGCAATGGTGTGAGGGTATTCTGAACCAAGTGTTGAAACCACATTAACAGGTATTGCGATTGTTTGTCCAGGAGTAAATCCTATGACATTAGTTTGCGCTTTCCATTCTGCATAAGAACCTGTGTTATATATGAATATGGTGGCTTCTGCATTAACGAAATTATCCGTGCTCAAAGACTCTATATCAATAGGTGCAGAATAACTATTGGTAATTAAGTTATTACCTAAGTCGTCCGTGCTAGCTGCACTTTTTGTATAGGTTAAATTATATGTATGATTCTCGTTTAATAAATTTCCACTGTATGTATAAGTACGTTCGTGTTCTTGAGCAATACAATATCCATTCCAAGCGTATAGAGAAGATTGTTTGTTAAGTTTTTCACTCCAACAACTAGCTGCATTTTGAGTTTCATCCCATTTGTACATCCAATTAGTTACACCATCTGGATTTAAAACTGAATAATTTAGGGATTCGGTAATAATACCTATATATTGCCATGCTGGGTTCAAAAAATTTCCTGCTATATCATTCTTCAAGCCTTCTGAGAATGCTTTAGAATACAATTGAATAGTAGCATTTACCTTATCTGTATTTCTGTATAAAAATGAACCAGTATTCAACTCGTTAGATTCGATAATAATATCCGTATTACTGCCTCTATGAATTGTGTTTATTTTGAGAACGGCTTGTGGTTTAATAGTAATAGATATATTATCATTTAGTACGACATCTTTTACCTTAGCGGCTATATTATTAGGTATAGTAACATTTGCTGCGATCATAACATCTTCATCTTCAAAAGGTAATCCAAAAGTCCAGTTGTCATTATCTGTCCACTGACCTTCTGCGAAAAAGGTATTATAACGAATAACATTAGCCATGATAGTGACTGTTCTAGAACGTATGCCATCACTAACTGTAATATGTGCAATCGCTTCGCCTTCTTTAGATGGTGTAAAGCGAACATTAAAGTCATACGATCTATTATCTAACTGACAGAAAGTTCCGGATTTCTTAATTGCCTTGCCACAAATGATGCTTTTGCTAGGCTTGAAGTCACTATTATCAGAAGTCGCTTTTAACTCATTGTCAACCAAAAAAGATTTGAATTTTATAGGCACATCAATATTATCATTAATTCTAACATCACCCAAATTAATGGTTTCGTTTTCCATTAAAATGTGACGAGCGATTTTAGAATAAGCATCACCAACATATATCTTTTTCAAGCCTGTTGGGTCTCTACTACCGGTAAAAACAACCTTATCCAATGTCTGACTGATAGAATAAACTTCTGTTTGTAGCTTGTTGTTTGTATCATAAGTAGTATATCCATAATTTGTGCCAGTTAATTTATATTTTCTACCAGTTGCATCATCTTCAACATAATGAGTGACATTACCAGCCTCACTTACCCATGCACGATACTTTAAATTTTCTGGTGGATAATAAAATGGCCATTGTTTCCCTAATAATACTCCAAGTAAATCATTAGCAATGTTTATGTTGATATAATGCCATTCACCTTTATATATATAAATACCATTGGATATTTCGGCGGATGAATTATATGTGGTTTGTGTTTCCATAGAGGCATTCACCCATCCTGCATATTGACCATCTTTTGTGTATGATGAAACATCATAGGATTTCGTTTGACCATTAAGTGTATAATTGAAATCGACACCGACATATACAACAAATCTAGTAGCGTCATCTACATTATTTATGGTTAATGAGGTTTGATCTTGATTGGAAATATATTCCGTGCGGAACCATGTATCACGTTCACAACGTACATCATAATAATCGTTATAATAGATATGTACTTGATAACGAACAAAATTATGATTTGCGAGTAGATTTATTTTATTCCAATTAATGGTAAAACTATTTTGACCTACATTACTAAACCATACACTGGAAGTTTTGGGATATGAATTCGTTGTAACATTTACGGCATTTGAGTGGTTGGATTCTGAAGAAGCATAAACTGATGTAACAGTATATTTATGATTAGACCCCATCACTAAATCTGTAATAGTGGTACTTGTACTCGTTACTGATTTCTTAAAACTACCATTATCATAAATTTTATATGACGTTGCACCATCCACTTTATTCCAAGACAATGATACATAATCATATGCATTGGCAGTACAAGTTAAATTTGAAGGAGGGTTAAGTGAACTAGAAAGGGTGTTGATAGGGATATCGATAGTACTTCCAATAACGGCCCCATTATTAACAATTCTAACTTTGTAACCGGTTAATGAGAAAATACTCTGAGGCTTAAATGTAACGGTAATAGAATAATTGTTTTCATTGACTTTTTCACATTCATTAGCTGCAACACTAGTACGACTTAATGTTAATCCAGTAACATTAACTTGGTTGTTGTTATTGTCAATTATGTATGCCTGAATACCATTGCTGCCTGAAAGAAAGGAATAAAAATCTATAGTTTGTGTTTGTGTGGTTCCGACTGGCACATTTACAAATGAAATAGAACTAGTATTCATCTTGGTATGTTTAGCCATTCTCACATAAATATTTTTAACATAGCGTCCTTCAGTAATTTTTTCAACTTTAGTTTTAAATGCGATAGCTGTTGCGCTAGTATTCAAAGCAGTTCCCAGCGTGTGCTCCTTTTTATCCTCCATCTTATACTCATACAAATAAGACCACGTCGTACCAAGTAACTGATCAACCTGTATGACTTTCCTATTCCCAGCCCCTGCAGCATCACGCCAGCAAGTAAATATAAGATGATCACTTGGGTAATTAAGATATACATCAAGATTGTTATCTTTACGAACATCATACTGACCACCTAGTATAGCAGAATACCAAGTTCCATCATCATGTTGTTTTGCAGTACCAGTAACTTCCTGAACAGCATAACCACTTATGCTCAAAACAGATGCTAATATTAGTAACAAATATTTTTTCATATTTTTTGTTTAAAGGTTGTTCTTATCGTATTTTGTTGTAATAAATGAAGCACAATAAAAAGCACCAACTATGCTGCCCGATGGACAAACATAGTTGGTGCATAATCATATGAAATATGCGCGTTTTGCGCGATTACTTGCGGCGTTTGTAATTTTACCCCCCCACTTGTGCTAACTGCCAGAAACTCAACATGTTATAATGTTGAGTTGCGCGATTGGTATGAAGATTAGGGAGCATACTTTTTTGCTAGATTCTGTTAGTGACTATTAATGATTGAACTTATGTTTTTTTAAAAAAGGCGATTTGGCGACAAAGGTATAACTTTTATTTGAAAAATGCAAGAAAAAATGTAAAAAATTGTATTTTTTAGTGAAAGTTTGGTGATTTTATATTTTTTTTGTATCTTTGCAGTCGAATTATTAACCATTAAACTTGATAACTATGACTGTACATGTAGCATCGTTTTTAGAAAGTGTCGGAGGGTCGATTGACAAGGATCACTATCTCCGTCCCCTCCCAGGCAGACCAGGTTACGCTGCCTATTGTCATAAACCAGATTACTCCAAGAAGAAGCGCAAAGAAATGTCCGAACGCCCTATGGTGAAGGCGTTTAGCCAAGTGTCAGCTCAAGCGAGCATTATCTTGCGTGACCCTGTGCAACGCGAAGCGTGGGCGGAGAAACACCGTGCTGCCTTGCGCGAAGCCAGCAGACATCAGCGTATGCCAGACGCGAAAGGTAAACCTGCGGTGCCTGCAAGGTTGTATGATTACATTAAAAGAGAGTTGTTTAAGGCTACTTGAGTCTCGTTGATGGTTGCTTGATGATAGGGTAATCATTCGGTGAGGTTCCGATGAGGTTCCGATCAGGTTCCGATGAGATTCCGATGGAGATGGGTGGCAAGTAGGTGGCATGCAATTGGCAAAAAGAGGGATGTATGTGTAAAATTGCACTATCTCCTATGCGAAAAATAATCTGTACAAAAATCGTATAAGGTGCTGATATACAACTGTTATTTGTGTTCTATTCTGTACAAGCGCTTAAAAGGCTTTGATAATTCAAAAAAAAGCAGTATCTTTGCAGGGAATTTGAAAAAGTAAGATTGGTTTATGAAAAGAAATCGAATGTTATTATTGGGGTTGCTGATGTGCGTGACCTTTGTCCCCATTTGGGCGCAGTCTATCACATTAACCAAAGAGTTTCAGACGATGCCGAATGTAAAAGCCTCAGAGGTTTATCGCAACCAGTTTGGCGATTACGAGATTGTGGGTGCAGATGATCCGTTCCCATATGTGGTTATTCGTATTGGTTTGGATGGCAACAGCAAGGATATAGAGGATGCTAAGGAGCGATTGAATATCTCGCTGGGTCGAATGGTGAAAGTGGAGAGTGTGT
>JAZSGL010000021.1:0-87505 GCA_045532735.1 Paludibacteraceae bacterium
GTTGTGAGCGACCACGAAAAATAAGATTTATATAAGATTTCGCGACCAACGGGAGCAGGAGGTTAGATTTCGAAATCGACTGCAAAATTACTGCTAAAATCGCTTTTTTCCAAGCTTGGCCAGCATTATCGGAGATCAAAAGTCACAACTCATTGATTGACAACAAGAAAAACGCCCTCCGATATACATAAAAATCGGAGGTCGTTGCTTAAAAATCGGAGGTGTAAACTTGGAAAAACAGCTATTACTCTATTTTTAGGAATTATATAGGAGCTATAAGGTCAACCTAATTTTCTGCCTTTATTGTGCGAGATGGTTTCATATGATCGCACTCAGTTCTCAAACTGCAATTCGCCATCGCGGAGGGTGACGATCACAGGTTGCTGATGATTGACCTTGCCCGCAATGATAGCTTTACTGAGTTCGTTGAGCACGAGGCGTTGCAACGCTCGCTTCACAGGGCGAGCTCCGAACTGTGGATCGTAGCCCTCACGAGCGATATAGTCGATGGCATCGTCAGTAATACGCAAGTCTATACCACTCTGCATCAGCATCTTATGCACACCCTCAATCTGCAGGCCCACGATATCACGAATCTGGCTCTCATTGAGCGGGGTGAACATAATCGTCTCGTCAATGCGGTTGAGGAACTCAGGGCGAATCGTTTGCTTCAACAGTTCCATCACCTGCATGCTCGTCTTCTCGTGGTCAATGCCTTGTTCCTCGTTTTCGCGAATGAGTTGGCTACCGAGGTTAGAGGTGAAGATAATCAGGGTGTTCTTGAAGTTTACCGTGCGACCCTTATTGTCCGTCAAGCGACCATCATCCAGCAATTGCAACAGCACATTGAACACATCGGGATGTGCCTTCTCAATCTCGTCAAAGAGCACCACGCTATAAGGTTTGCGACGGATGGCTTCGGTGAGTTGGCCGCCCTCGTCATAGCCCACATATCCCGGAGGCGCACCAATCAATCGGGTGGCAGCGAACTTCTCCTGGTACTCCGACATATCAATACGCGTCATCATATTCTCGTCGTCAAAAAGATACTCCGCCAAGGCTTTCGCCAACTCTGTTTTACCCACGCCTGTTGTGCCAAGAAAGATGAACGAACCGATAGGGCGTTTTGGGTCTTGCAAGCCTGCACGAGAGCGTCGGATAGCATCACTAACTGCTTGAATAGCTTCGTCTTGCCCCACAACACGTTTGTGCAATTCCTCCTCTAGATGCAAGAGCTTATCTCGCTCGGATTGCATCATTTTCGTAACAGGGATACCCGTCCAACGAGCTACAATCTCGGCGATATCATCCTCGTCCACTTCCTCTTTGATAAGCAGACCGCTGTGCTGTTGGACCGCTTCGCTGTTAGATGTTAGACCGCTGGCGCTGTTAGAAGCGAGATTGTGGAGGGCTTCTTGCGCAGCTTTGATATTTGCCTCTGCCTGCTGCAAACGGCCATAACGAATCTCCGCCACCTTGCCATAGTTGCCTTCTCGCTCAGCCACTTCTGCCTCGTGTTTCATCTGCTCGATATGCGCTTTCTCGTTTTGGATAGTCGCCACATAACCTTTCTCCTGCTCCCAACGCGCATTCATCTCCTTCGCCTCGGCTTGCAACGCATGGAGTTGCTCCTCGATAGTGGCGAGTTTAGCTTTGTCATGCTCTTTCTTGATGGCCTCGCGCTCGATCTGCAATTGCATGATCTGGCGGTTGAGGTTATCCAATTTTTCTGGTTTCGAATCCACCTCTAGGCGCAGTTTAGCCGCAGCCTCGTCCACCAAATCAATGGCTTTATCTGGAAGAAAACGATCTGATATATAGCGAGTTGATAGTGTCACCGCAGCTATCAGCGCATCATCTTTGATGCGCACCTTGTGGTGGGTCTCGTAGCGCTCTTTCAATCCACGTAGAATAGAAATAGTCGCCGCCTCGTCGGGCTCATCCACCATCACCATCTGAAAGCGACGCTCGAGGGCTTTGTCGGTCTCAAAGTACTTCTGATACTCGTCCAAGGTAGTCGCACCTACGGCACGCAGTTCGCCTCGTGCCAAAGCAGGCTTGAGGATATTAGCGGCATCCATGGCGCCTGAGGTCTTGCCCGCGCCCACGAGCGTATGTATCTCATCTATAAAAAGGATGATCTCGCCCGCAGCGCTAGTCACCTCTGTGATGACACCCTTGAGGCGCTCCTCAAACTCACCTTGGTACTTCGCACCAGCAATCAGCGCTCCCATATCAAGGGAGTAGATTTGTTTCTTTTTGAGGTTCTCAGGCACATCACCACGGATGATACGATGCGCCAAACCCTCCACAATAGCGGTCTTACCCACACCGGGCTCGCCGATGAGGATAGGGTTGTTTTTGGTACGACGTGAGAGGATTTGTAGCACGCGACGGATCTCATCGTCACGGCCAATGACTGGGTCTAGTTTGCCCTGCTGGGCGCGTTCGCACAGGTTGATGGCGAAACGCTTGAGGTTTTCAGTATTCATAGTTTTATGTTTTGAGTTTATTTTAGTTATCAGTTATTCGTTGTTTTATAGAGATTGAGACAAAAGGTGTACCAAATAGTAAACGGACTGACATTTTGGCAGAGGTAGGCGTAAGGGTGTAAAGTGTAGACTGTAGGGAGATAGATGAATCTATCTTTTTTTTGAAAATATTGCTCGTTTTCTTGCATATATGCAAAAAAAAATGTAATTTTGCACGCAAAATTGTTTACAGACGAATATATGAAACGAAATATAGCAATCATAGCAGGAGGAGATAGTTCGGAATACGAGGTATCGCTGCGTAGCGCAGCGGGCATAGAGTCTTTTCTTGCCGACCAAAAGCAATACACCACTACCATCGTTCTTCTACGAGGTAACGACTGGAAAGCCAAGGTTGGTGAAAACGAGTGGGCAGAGATAGATAAAAATGATTTTTCGTACACCTACAACGGAGTTAAACACAGCTTTGATTTTGCATACATCACCATCCACGGTACACCTGGTGAGAATGGTGTGTTGCAAGGCTACCTGGACATGATTGGTCTCCCCTACTCTTGCTGTGGCGTATTGGCAGCTGCTATGACTTTCAACAAATACACCTGCAACCACTATCTCAAGGGCTTTGGCATACGCGTGGCGGAGAGCGTTTTGCTGCGCAAAGAGGCGATTAGGCGATTAGGCGATAAGGCGATAGGCGAAGATATTATTGAGCAAGTAGGATTGCCATGCTTTATCAAGACCAATGTGGGTGGTTCGTCGTTTGGTGTAACCAAAGTGAAGACTTTGGATGAAGTGGAGCCAGCCATCAAGAAAGCGTTTGCAGAAGGCGATGAAGTGATTTGCGAGGCATTTATGCAGGGTATTGAGATCACCTGCGGTGCCTACAAGACCAAGGACAAAGCAGTTGCCTTCCCTATTACCGAAGTAGTGACCAGTAACGAGTTCTTTGACTACGACGCCAAATACAATGGTCAAGTGGACGAGATCACCCCTGCCCGTATACCCGATGAAGTGCGCGATGCAGTACAAGCCATGACATTGAAGATCTACGATATCCTCGGCTGCAAGGGCATCATTCGCGTGGATTATATATTGACTAGTTTAGAGGACGGCACAAAGTGCCTACAGGACGGCTGCGCCTACAGTTTAGAGGGGAAAGGCATGGAGATCAACCTCCTAGAGGTGAATACCACACCAGGTATGACCGCTACATCCTTCATCCCACAACAGGTGCGTGCCGCAGGATTGAATATCGGTCAGGTGCTGAGTGAAATTATAGAGGACGCCGCAGAGCGGCTATAGGACGGCACGGAGTGCCTACAGGACGCGCCGATGGCGCTACAGGTTAAAGGTTAAAGGCAGAGGCAATGGATATAAATAAAGAGATACTGAATCTAGATTGGAATCGTGAGCCATATGGCTTATACGAGCCCATTGAATATACCCTGGCAGCGGGCGGCAAACGCGTGCGTCCACAATTGGCGATGATTGCTAGCCAACTATTTGGGGGTAAAGACGAAGAAGTATTGCCTGCGGCATTGGCATTGGAGGTGTTCCACAACTTCACGCTCCTGCACGACGATGTGATGGATAAAGCCGATGTACGTCGTGGTCGTCCAACTGTTCACATAAAGTGGAACGAGAATACCGCTATCCTGTCGGGCGACCAAATGCTCATTGAGGCATACAAACTGCTATCGGGTGTTCCCGCAGATAAACTGCCCAAAGTTCTGCAACTCTTCAACAAGATGGCGACGGAGATCTGTGAGGGTCAACAATACGATGTGGATTTTGAGAGCCAAGAGCATGTCACGATAGACGAATATCTCAAGATGATTCGCCTGAAGACCTCGGTTCTACTTGCCAACGCGCTCCAAACAGGCGCCTACATCGCTGGCGCAGATGAGCAAGCACAAGAGGCGCTATATCAATTTGGAATCCACATTGGACTGGCATTCCAGATTCAGGACGACATTCTAGATGTATGGGGCAACCCAGAAACATTTGGCAAGGCTGTAGGAGGTGATATCAGCTGCAACAAGAAGACGTTTGTATATTTGGAGGCGATGAGGCGATTAGGCGATGAGGCGAAAGGTAACGAACTCCAACAATGGTATAGCCAAGTATTAGAGGACAACACGGAGAAGATTGCAGCAGTAAAAGAGATATTTGAGCAATTAGGTGTGCGTGCGGTGTGCGAAAAGGTGGTAGAAGATTATACTCAAAAAGCCCTAGACATACTAGACAAATTGCCACAAAATCAGGCAACTGAACAGCTTCGCAAACTTGCCGATAAACTCAACAATCGAAACTCATAACTTATAGTTCATAACTTATAGTTTATAACTCATATTACAATCATGCCATATCGTAGATTACCCAAGACAGATCAAGCACGCTTACATGCACTGCAAAGAGCAGTACAACAAGCAGCTAATGCGCCTTACAACGAGCAAGCCATCAATTATCGTACCTTGAGCGAGGCACAGCGATTCCTGATGCAATACGAAAACCAAGTGGCACAATACCATGCGAACTTCGATAGCAAAGTGACGGCCAATAGGCAGTACAGGCATCGCGTACGCAATGCACGCATGTACATATCGCACTTTATTCAAGTATTGAACCTCGCAGTTATTCGTGGAGAGATCAAGCGCAGTCAGAAAGAGTTATACAAGTTGGACCCTAAGAGCAACGCACTGCCAGATTTGACCACCGAGGAGGGACTCATCGAATGGGGACAAAACATCATCGATGGCGAACAACAACGCACCGCAGCCGGAGGTTTCCCCATATACAACCCTGCTATCAACAAGGTGAAAGTGCATTATGAGATGTTCAAGGAAGACTACACTAGCCATCTGCTGCATAAGAAGACACATAGTCGCGTATTTGAAGACACGGAGATGCTGCGCAAACAAGTGGATGAAATCATCCTAAGCATTTGGGATCAAGTAGAGGCCTTCTACAAGGACGAGTTACCCTATGCCAAATTGCGCAAATGCCAATCGTACGGCATGATCTACTACTACCGTAAAGGCGAAGCAAAACTGACAGCAGAAACGGATGAGCAGATATTGCGCAATCGCGCACAACAAACAGTATTGTTTTAGAAAGTAACAAAAAAATGGATTGATTTTTCTCAATCCATTTTTGCTTTAGTAATGCCGTGGCTAGTGACTATATAGTGCAAACGCTTGTCACGACGATCAGCGGGCACTTCCTCGATGAGCTGAAAATCATATCCTACACCGACCAGGATTGTCTCTCGCTTTAGTTTGGATAAATATCGATCATAATATCCGCCGCCTCTACCTAAACGATTGCCATATAAATCAAAGCCTACACCAGGCAAAAGGATCAGATCAATCTTGCCTGTAAAAGGTGCTGTGGTAGGTTCGGGAATATTATACTTACCGCGATGCATCTTGGCATTACCCTCGTAGGGGCAAGCTGTCATATCCCTACGATGCACTACAGGAAATAGAAAAGTTTTCTCCTTTTTATAGCGTTTGATGAGCGGCAAAACATCCACCTCGTTATGCGTAGGATAATAGATGAGCACCGTTTTGGCAGATTGGAAAGCAGGCAACTGCTCTAGCTGAGCAAGCACTTCGGCAGACAATTCTTGCACTTTATCCTTGGTCAACAAACGACGTTTTTGGGCTAGCAACTCACGTACCTGATTTTTTTCTCTACGGAGTCTTTGACTAGGCAAGAGTCGAAAAATATCTAAAAATACCGATTCAAAAAGCATAATTTCGTAAATTTGTATGCAAAATTACAACTTTATTTGCAAATTTGCAAATAAAGCAGTAACTTTGTGCAAAATTTCAGATTTATGCGTTATATTTTGCCTATATTGCTATTAATATCCGTATGTATGACCGGTTGTCTAGACTCAAAAGACAAGAACGCGGTCGTTTCATCTGACGCACGGGTATCGACCTTTACTTTTCAAATAGATACTGCCAATCCAGGATTGCAAGCCGTTACCTATAAAATTGAGCACCGCAGCGACACCGGATTGATACATAGTGTTGATTCCCTGCCTTTTGGAACTCGCTTAGATTCTGTCATCCCCCTGGTGACATATATGGCGACTCCTGGTCTGGTAAACTTTGTATTGCCTGATACTACCATCACTAGTACAGGTATGGATACCATTAACCTAAACCAGAAGCCCGTCTATTTGCACGTAACAGCTTCGGACATGAAGACCGAAAAATGGTATTTGATCGATATTGCTGCGCACCAAGCGGACCCTGATCTATTCGTATGGGAATGCTTAACGACCAACCTATTCTCACCGGCTGCAATCCCCAATTGCCAAACCAAGGCTTTTCGATGGGACAACCAGCTAGTAGTATATGTCAATAATGGATTAAGCACTAGTATATATGTATCCAATGATGGCGAATATTGGACGCAACAGACTGCGGGCATTGCCACACTGCCAGTCCCATGCCATGTACGCGATATCGTACAACATGGCAACACCTTATACTATATAGATGGCACATGCCTATACACCTCTAACGACTTACAGACATGGACAAAAGTGGATTATGCAGATGCTAGTTTCACACCCATAAACATGCTAATGTCGTACAATGGTCATGCATGGTGCATCCTTCAAGACAAAACCAACGAACAACTTCTATTGGGAACCATCACCGACAGTATCCGTCCTATGAAAAATATTGCAGACATGGACAATGGATACCTGCCTAGCACTTTCCCTATCAATGATTTCGCAGCTCTAGAGTTCAGTAGCAGTAGCGAGCGTCCACGCGCTATGATCGTAGGAGGTCGAGCACTGAATGGAGATATCGTAAAATCGCGTTGGAACCTAGAGTACACCACCTATGCCGATAACGGTGACACATATCGTCTAAAAGACTTCTCTATTGCTCAACCTACATTTGAGTCGTTGACAGGAGTATCAATCATCCAATACGAGGGCAGACTGATGATGTTTGGCGGTACAGACAATGATTTGACCTTGCGTAGCGATATCCTATACTCAGACGACGAAGGTATGAATTGGTATCTCCCCAATCCAGCGAGCAACAAACTACCAAGCAGCTATCTATCACGTAGCAATCAAAGCGTGGTTGTAGACAACGATAATAATATCTATATCATTGGAGGAGAATCATACTCTCGTAGTTGGGGTGATGTATATCGCGGGTTCTTGAATTCTAGCAAATGGCAATAATGAACAAGATTCGCAATATTATACAAACAGAGTTTCGTCAGTACGAAGCAGCCTTTGCAAAAGCATTGCATTCGGAAAATCCCTTGCTCAACGACGCATTGGATTACTTGCGTGCACAACGAGGAAAGCAACTGCGCCCTATTCTGGTAATGTTATCAGCAGGTATTTGCCGCGGTATCACAGACAAAACGATCAAGACGGCCGTATCGCTAGAACTGATGCACACAGCATCATTGGTGCACGATGATGTAGTGGACAACTCACCTACACGCAGAGGGCAAAATGCACTACATAGACAATGGAGCAATAAGATAGCTGTGCTGGTGGGTGATTATATGCTAGCCAAATCAATCGAACTACTAGCTTGTGTTCACAATAATACCATACTGAATACCATAGCAGGCATGACCTTGGCGCTGACTTCGGGTGAGATATTGCAGTTGCACACCAATCAATCTATGTGGATAAGCGAAGAAGATTACCTGCGTATTATTGAGCACAAGACGGCTTGCCTGTTTGCAGCATGCAGCGAGGCGGGGGCTGCTAGCTCGGGTGCTACAGCACGCCAACAGAAGGCATTGCGACAATTTGGGATCTGCCTAGGGATGTGCTTTCAAATGAAAGACGACATCTTTGATTATTCAGACATTGAAGATCTTGGTAAGCCAACCATGAACGATATTAGTGATGGCAAAGCTACCTTACCTATCATAAAATCGCTACAGCGCGCCAACAAGGAAGAATCCATGCACATCAAGGCACTAGGCGAAGCACTAGCAAACAAAGCAGAAGGAATCAATGTTCTGGAGGCAGAAGAGGAGATCAAATCGTTCGTACTTCGCTACGATGGTATCCGCTATACTTACCACTTGATGGAGAAGTACCGCCAAAAGGCTATTGATGCTTTAAAGATTTTCCCGGATAATATATATAAGAGTAGCTTAATCGCTCTATTGGATTATGCTATCAATCGCATGCATTGATTGCTCAATCAATTGCTCGCGTTGCATCTCATCTGGTATCGTACGGATTACATCATCAAAGAATGCACACAACAGGAGACGATAAGCGGTATCACGGCTGATACCGCGTTGTTGCATATAGAAGATGGCCGATTCATCGAGTTGCCCTGTAGTAGCACCATGACTAGCCTTAACATCATCAGCATATATCTCTAATTGAGGTTCGGTAATCATCTCTGCGTGATTCGATAGAAGTATATTACGATTGTTTTGATAGGCTTCTACTTGTTGAGCATCAGGCATGATTTTGAGTTCCCCTTTGAACGATGCCTTGGCATTATCGGCCAAAACCATCTTGATGAGTTGTGATGAATAACCACCACCTACCGTGTGAAGCACGCGGGTAAGGATATCGCAATGCTGTTGTCCTGCAAGCAATCCCATACCATATATCTCAGTCTTGCACCCTTGTGCTACATGCTCCACAGTAATAGACACATGCTGCGCAGTAGTGGAATCCTCTAATGAGGGCAAAGCTATCACATGCAAGAGCAATGACGAATTGGCCTGCTGCACGATATGCAAGTTGATATCGGGAGAATTAAGGAGAAAAAGTTCGCGCTTTTCACCCGCAGGAATGATATATGATGTAGAATGGTTGGACATTGTATTACTTGCTATAGTCGGGTTATTCATTGAGGAAAGCATAGCCCTTCTCCTCGAGTTCGAGTGCTAGCTCCTTGCCAGCAGTACGCACAATTTTGCCATCTGCTAAGACATGCACAAAATCAGGTACGATATAATCTAGCAATCGCTGATAGTGGGTAATGACTATGGAAGCGGTGTGAGGCGTCTTGAGGGCATTCACTCCCTCTGCTACGATACGGAGTGCATCAATATCCAAGCCAGAATCAGTTTCGTCAAGAATAGAGAGGCATGGCTCAAGCATCGCCATTTGGAAAATCTCATTGCGTTTTTTCTCACCACCAGAAAAACCCTCGTTGACAGAACGCTTAGTTAACTTATTATCCATACCCACCAATGCCTTTTTCTCGCGCATAAGTTTCAAGAACTCGGTCGCAGACAACGCAGGCAAACCTTCGTATTGGCGTTTCTCGTTGACAGCGGTACGCATAAAATTGACCATAGACACACCAGGTATCTCCACAGGATATTGGAATGACAAAAACATTCCCTCGCGTGCACGCTGCTCAGGAGACATCTCTAGTAAATTTTTGCCTCGGAAAATGATTTCACCCGCTGTGACTGTATAGGCAGGGTGTCCGGTCAGGACATTAGACAATGTAGATTTGCCTGCACCATTAGGTCCCATGATAGCGTGTACCTCGCCCTCGTTCACAGTGAGGCTGAGCCCTTTGAGTATCTCTTTGCCTGCGATAGAGGCATGTAGGTTTTTTATTTCAAGCATATGGTTGTAAGGACAGTCTCGCCGACTGCGTGTAATGTTTGTTTGTTGATATTTCTCATATCATCTTGCTGGGTATGCCACCATGGGGCAAAACCAGTAGATGTATTTGGCTTATAATCAATAATATCAATACATGGTATACCCGCCAAGGTATTGACATAGTAATGGTCATCCGTAATAGGATAATAGGTGGACGTCTGCACGAAGTAGCGTCCGTAACCCAAACGATGCGCTGTGCGCCACACTTGCTCTACATAAGTTGCCGCATAGTTTACAGAGAAGTATTCACGCGGGAAAGTGGCAGAGGGATCACCCACCATATCAAGGAGTATACCATATTGGATCTTAGGCATAGATGGGTGAGAATGGAGAGAGGCTTGTTGATACTCTCTAGCCCAGTATTGACTACCCAAACACCAGGTATGATCCCGTTGTGAGCCCGTAAAATGCGAAGGCGTACCCATATCCTCGCAATCAAAAAAGGCCACTTGCACAGAAGGGACAAATTCGCCCTGTGCCTTGCGCATTGCAAGTTGGCGTATAATCTCTAGGATGACGCCTACCCCACTTGCACCATCATTGGCTCCCATGACGGGAGTAAAACGATTCTCATAGAACTCTTCCTCATCGCTCCAAGGTCTGCAATCCCAATGGGCACAAAGCAAAATAGCATTAGAGGTCTCTCCCTCGAAATATGCTAGAATATTGCGAATGGGCTGCTCGTCACCAGCATAATTGGTCATAGTGGCATATTGGTTCTTCACCTGTGCACCATAACTAGCCAATTGTGTCACGAGCCAATCACCGCATTTCTCATGAGCAAGTGTACCAGGAACACGCGAGCCAAAGGCCACTTGCTGAGCGATATATGTATATGCAGAATCGGCTGAGAATGCACAGCTCACTTCTGTCGTAGAAGACGATTGCTGCTTTGCGCATGACGCGCATAGCAGCAATAGCACATAAATACTATATCGAACTATTTTAAACAATACTTAATGAATATTCAATTCGCTAACAGAACGATGGTTCTGAATCGCAAGGATTGTTTGTGCAATAGGTTGCGCCATAGATACAACACTCACCTTGTGGCAACGCTCTCTATTGAAAGGTATTGAATCGGTGAAGACAAGTTCCTCAAGCGCAGAAGCAGCCACACGATCACAAGCAGGACCCGACATTAATCCGTGGCTAACCAATGCACGAACAGACTTCGCTCCTGCTTCCTTCATCACCTCAGCAGCTTTGCACAAGGTTCCTGCAGTATCTGCAATATCGTCAATAATAACCACATTCTTATCTTTCACATCTCCAAGGACACGCATTTCGCCAATTTGATTGGCATTAGGACGATGCTTGTAACAGATGACCATAGGTACATCTTGCTTGGTAAGCTCAGTAAGTTTCTTGGCAAAAACGGATGCACGCTTAGTGCCACCAACATCTGGAGATGCAACGATCAAATTATCCAGGTTCAGACTTTGTACATAATCAGCCAAGACATTAGCACCATACAGGTGATCCACTGGAATATCAAAGAATCCCTGGATTTGGTCGGCATGGAGATCTACTGTAATCACACGATCAACTCCCACACCTTGCAACAAGTTGGCACACACCTTTGCGCCAATAGACACACGAGGTTTATCTTTGCGGTCTTGACGAGCCCAACCAAAGTAAGGGATGACGGCAATAACCTTGTAAGCACTCGCGCGTTTTGCCGCATCAATTGCCAAGAGCAGCTCCATAATATTGTCACTACTTGGGCAAGTAGATTGCACAATATACACCGATTGACCACGAACAGACTCTTCAAAACTTACGGCAAACTCACCGTCTGAAAAACGAGCCACTTGGATATTACCTAACGAACATCCTAAATACTCACAAATACGCTTAGCGAGCTCACCTCCTTGAGAAAGAGCAAAAACCTTGTAGGGACTTGTTTCCACTATCATGACGAACAGATTTTATTGATTATTTTGAATTAAAGTGCAAAAGTACTACTTTTTTTTGAAATTTGCAAGTCTTATTTGCATATTTCATCAAAAAACTGTATCTTTGCACAAGATTTGTATATTGGGAAATATGACCAACAAGGAATTATATCGAGAATTCTGCCTCCGCACAAGCGATTTACCGATCTTTATGCAAGACTGGTGGATGGATGCTGTATGTGCAGGGAAACAATGGGATGTTCTGCTAAGTTTTCGTGAAGATGGTAGTATCCAAGCAGCCCTGCCTTATCTATTCAGCAAGCGACTTTGGATGCGCTATATCGTGATGCCTCAGCAAACACAGATTGGCGGTATTTGGATGAGCAAAGAAGTAGCAAATAATCCCGAAAAAGTATCCTCCATTTGCTGCCAATTTGTAGAGCAATTAGCAGCCCTCAAGTTGCACTATTACTATCAGCACTACCCTATCCACAGTACCGCCATTGAAGCGATGTGTGCACAAGGATTCAAAACCAAAGAGCGCATCACCTATCGCATAGAAGATCTATCGGATTTAGACAAGGTAATCAATGCTTTCTCAAAAAATAAAAAGCGACAACTTCAAAAGGCATTATCGCTACATGTTGACATGAATATGACGGTAGAAGATTTCTATCGTTTTCATACTCAATGCTTACAAAATCAGGATAAGCACATCAGCTATACACGCGAATTCCTCCTCGTTTTGGAGCGCAAAGCACACCGTTTGAGCCAATGTCAGATACTATCCATTTGCAATGCAGATAACGAAGTGCTTGCCGCTGCATTTTTGGTTTGGGACAAGCGTAGCATGTACTACCTTATCCCTTGTTACAATCCTCAGCACAAGGACTCTGGAGCAAGTGCATTGCTCGTACTTGAGGCTATTAAACTAGCAAGACAAAAGGGAGTAGCATTTGATTTTGAGGGCAGTATGATTCGTGGTGTAGCCAACCACTACAAGCAATTCGGTAGCACGCGCACAATATACTATAGTGTTGAAAAATACTACAAATGGTATTTCTGGTTTGCTAACGCATACAACTGGCTGAGAGAAAGAAAGATGCGATAAACCGATCAACCCAAAGAGCGATCGTATCGGCGCACCTGCAACAACATCCAAATGATTTGTGCCACGAGTGCCAAAGCGGTAAAGAACGAATAGCACATAATAGCAAGCATAAAATTGCCGGCCCATACTCCTATGCATAGCCCAGCCACGCGCATCACGGCTAGCATCACCTCGAAGAACAATCCCCATTTCTGTTTCATAAACACATCAAACAGAAAATTAATGCTGCATGAGAGCAGGGATACATATAGCCATGGCAACATCCAACGGATATACTCACCCGATATATGCCATTCAGCACCCAACAACCACGCTGTCAACTGAGGCAACACAAACCACAAGCCCACAAACACAGGGATAATAATTGCTGAGGCACTGAGTATGAATTTTCTAAACATTTGACCGATCGGTTTTTGTCTATGCACCTGCTCCATTGCATGTTGGTACATCACTTGGTAGATAGCTCTTGTAATGGTTCCTATAGGTGTATATCCTAGTAAGATAGCTAGGCTCAAAAATCCAACCGCCTCGCCACCAAAGAAAGGGGTAAGCAATAATATTGGCATCTGACCTGCCAACATATTTACAAAGCTGCGAGGCAACACAAAACAAGGGAAATTACGATACAGTTTAGCTTGTTCAGCCACACCACGCCAAGATATTCGGCGCCAAGCTGGCAATAGTGTTTTTCGTGCATATATCCAACTGCAAACCAATGAGATCAGAGGTGCCACAACCACAGAGTAGATCATTCCACCATGCAACACTCCACCCCATCCCATACCTAGTTTGCCACCGGCCGAGAGGACATTCTGCGACACCTGATAACGACTAATAGGATTATACTCTTTATGACGTATATACCAATAGTTCAATAAGTTCCACGCTCCCATTGCAAACACATACAAGGGCATTAGCCAGTAATACGAAATCAGATCAGGGGACTTAAACAACAGACTAATTGGCCTAGCAAATGCCACACTCAAACCGACCAATATTGTAGTTGCCACCAACCACAGCACACCCACTCCCAACACCTGTTCGGCATCTGTCTCCTCCTTAGGCAAAACAATAGCATAGTAATACTCGGCAGTAGATAAGATAATCAACACCCCTCCGATACTTAGAAACAAATTCAGTAGTCCAAAATCCTCGGGCGCGTACATACGCGTTAGTATAGGGTAAACCACCAACCCGATGACCTGAGCCACCAGATTAGCAGAGAGCAATTTAGTAAAATTGCGAATTCCTGAAGATTTGACAATTGAACTTAGACTCATTCCGACTGCAAAAGTACAACAATTATCCCAAAATAGCAACTATTTTATGAAATTTTTGTAAAAAACATAAGAGATATTTGCTCATTTCAAAAAAAAGCAGTAAATTTGCACGCTGAAAGGATAATGCGTCTTTCACACAAAACGCGACTGAATTTTAAATTTAATAGTATATGCAACTGAAAAAATCACCCAAAGCTAGTTTGGAAGACAAGAAGTTGACCTATGTCCTCATGGGTCTTGTGCTTGTCTTGAGTATCTGCTATGTTGCTTTCGAATGGACAGAGAAGGAAGTGACAAAGTATGAAGTAAATGACACCGATTTCTTCTTTGAAGAGGAAATTGACATCCAACAAACCACTCAAGAGACTCCTCCTCCACCTCCACCACCAGCAGTACAAGAAGTAGAAGTGCTGAATGTAGTAGAAGACGATGTAGAGGTAGAGACTATCGAGATCAACACTGAGGATGACAAGGATGTAGAGGTAGTGATTGCTCCTCCTGTAGAAGCTCCAGTAGAGGAAGAGGAAGAAGAAGTAATCTTCATGGTTGTAGAGACTATGCCTGAGTTCCCTGGTGGCCAACAAGCACTCTTTAAGTATCTTGCTGAGAATGTGAAGTACCCAGTTATCGCGCAAGAGAACGGTATTCAAGGTCGTGTAATCTGCCAGTTTGTGGTTAACAAGGACGGTAGTATCGTGGATGTAGTAGCAGTTCGTTCTTCTGGTGAGCCATCATTGGACAAAGAAGCTATCCGCGTGATCAAGTCAATGCCTAAATGGAAACCAGGTAAGCAACGTGGTAAACCAGTACGCGTAAAATATACTGTACCTGTAAACTTCCGTTTGCAGTAATCTCGCCTCTAGCCTATAGCCTATTTGCCTATAGCCTATTTGCGAAGCAAAATGGATTTATCCATTCAAAACATAGAATTTTGTAAGGGTGTCGGCGCTAAGCGTGCCGACATTCTTCGTAAAGAGCTCGGGGTAAAGTCTGCGCTCGATATGCTATACCAGTTCCCATACAAGTATATCGACCGTAGTCGCTTCTATTTCATCCACGAGATAGATGACGAAGACACCTATGTGCAAATCATTGGTCATATCACCGAATGGCACACCATCGGCACAGGTGCAGGGGCACGATTATCTGCCACCTTCACAGATGGCCGGCACACCATTGAGCTGGTATGGTTTAAGGGCATCAAGTACCTCAAACTAGAGCGCAACACCCAGTACCTACTTTTCGGCAAACCTTCGCGCTTCAATCATCAATACAATTTCGTCCACCCTGAGCTTACACCGATGTCCAAGGTCAAGCCCGAAATGACCAAGGGCTTGGAACCATATTACAACACCACCGAGGGCATGAAGCGTGCAGGGCTCAACTCCAAAGCTATTCGCAATATCACTGCCGAACTGATGTCTCTCTTGCGCCGAGGCGGCGTGCGTGAGACATTGGGCATCGACCTCATTGAGGAGCAACACCTTATGCCGCTCAGCGAGGCGCTGGAGAATATTCACTTCCCAAAAGACCAAATTGCCATGCAAAAAGCGCGTGAGCGAATGAAGTTTGAGGAGCTATTCTACATTCAGATGCAGATTCTCCGCCAGATGAAGCGCCGCGAGCAGAATGAAGGTTTCCGCATGCCTATAGTAGGTAAGACTTTTCATGCACAATACAACGCCCTACCCTACGACCTAACCAACGCACAAAAACGTGTACTGCGCGAGATTCAGAGCGACCTCAAGTCCGGCAAGCAGATGAATCGCCTGTTACAAGGCGATGTCGGTAGTGGCAAGACCATTGTAGCATTGCTCACCACACTACTCGCCGTAGATAACGGCTTTCAGGCTTGTATCATGGCACCCACTGAGATTCTCGCCCACCAACACTACGAAACCATTAGCGGTTTACTCGGCGATCTAGATGTAAATTGCCAACTCTTGACTGGCTCAACCACCCCTAAACAGCGCATACCTCTGCACGAACAATTGCGTAATGGCGAGATAGACATCCTTATCGGCACACACGCGCTCATTGAGAAAGAGGTACAGTTTGCCAACCTAGGACTATGCATCATTGATGAACAACATCGCTTTGGTGTAGCACAACGAGCCAAACTATGGGAGAAAAATATTCATCCTCCTCACGTACTAGTAATGACTGCTACCCCCATCCCTCGTACACTGGCGATGACCGTCTATGGTGACCTGCAGGTGAGTATTATTGACGAACTACCTCCTGGTCGCAAACCCGTACATACGCTTCACTACAATATTGAGCGTCGCACCTCGATCAACCAATTTATTACCCAGCAGATTGATTTAGGCAGACAGGTATATGTAGTCTATCCACTCATCAAAGAAAACGAGAATCTCGACCTACAAGACCTTCAGAACGGTTACAACACCCTCTGCCAAACATTCCCACAGTACCGCATCTCTATGGTACACGGGCAAATGCGCGCCAAGGATAAAGAAGAACAGATGCTACGCTTTGCCAAAGGTGAGACACAGATTCTTGTTGCCACGACCGTCATTGAGGTAGGTGTCAATGTCCCCAACGCCAGCGTGATGATCATTGAGAACGCCGAGCGCTTTGGCCTCAGCCAACTGCACCAATTACGCGGTCGCGTAGGTCGAGGTGCAGACCAAAGTTACTGCCTACTGCTCACCAAACTCGAGCTCAGTAAGGATACCCGCAAGCGTATGGATATCATGGTGGCTACCAACGACGGTTTTCGCATAGCAGAAGCAGATTTGCAACTGCGTGGCCCTGGCGACCTTGAGGGTACGCAGCAATCAGGCTTGCCATTCGAATTGCATATTGCTAGTCTCACCCATGACGGACAGATATTGGAGCTTGCTCGCCAAGCAGCACTTTCCATCTTAGACGCCGATCCACTGCTCAACGAGATGCATAACCGTATCTACAAACAACGGCTTGACCTTCTTCGTCAAACCGTCGTCAATTGGGGAGAAATATCCTGATATTTAAGTCGGGAATCGAGAATCGCGACTCCAATTATCTTGGTCCCATAGGTGGGCGTCCTCCACCTTCATACATCTGCTGTTGCCATGCCGCATGCCCTTTGGCTTGCAGACCTCCCATGCGGTTGAGTTTATATGTGTAGGTTAGCATGAAATAGGTAGGCAAAGTATTAAATTTCTGGTAACTAACACTGGTTTCATTCACTGTTTGCACGATATTCTTCTTATCGTTCAACAGGTCATACACCTTGAGTGTAAGCGTAGAATTCTGCCATGTTTTGTCCACAGAGAAGTTCCATATCAGTTCATTCACATCTGTCAACCCCTGATAACCGTGGCGTGAGGTATAGCTCACATCCGTAGCTATGTTCCATGACTTTGGCAAGTGGAAAGTCACATCACCCGATATGATCCAATCGCCGATATGGCTGATATTCTTCTTGTTGAGCGAGTTATGGGTCAGCGAATAGATATTCGTATTCTTCACGCCTATATCCACAATCTTATGGGTAAAGCGAAGCGTAAGATCGCTGCTCATGCGGAAGTTACCCGTCTTAGAAGCATCACCCAAAGGTAATTGATCCGCCGCTATTAATGCTGCAATATTGTCTGCATCTTGTTCGCGAAGTACATATGCCACGCGTTGATTATAGCTCACTGCTGTACGCGAATGGAACTGAAACATCTTGTTACAGAATGGTGTATTCGTCATGAAATGGGCACCCACATTCCACGGAACCATCTCCGCGTTCACGGTTTGCAGATAGCGTTTGCCTGTCTTATCATAGATGGTATTGTTGGTCAGCGCATCTTGTGTGATATTAGCGTTCATACCCACCATCATGCTGGAGAACTTCTCCTGATTGAACTTCGAGTACATCGCGAAGATATTGTGGCTGAAGGCAGGATTCAGTCCCAAGTTTCCGACTGTCTCGTTCATCGCATCGGAGTTGTTGCGCACAGGCTCCATCTGCTGGATAGTAGGCTGATTGACGCGTCCACGATAGACAATGCGGGCAAACTCCTTCTGACCAAACTTATAGCGGAAACGCACGTTAGGTGACCAGTTCCATCTATTATATAAGGTATCGCGCGCGAGAATGCCACCATAGTAGGTCTTGGAATAGGTTTGCGTAGCCAGCACACGCGCACCAGCAGTCAGGTCTATCTTCTCGCTCACCCAACGGTAGTTCAACTCCAACTGCTCGGTGTACATATTGTTGCTAAGCGCGTTGGAATACACGCTATCGTACTGATATGCTCCGTCCAACATAGAGTATTGGTCTTTCACCGAGTTGCGATTACTGCCCGAAAGCGACAATACCGTTTCAATAAAGTGGTTTTTGCCATAGATTGGTTCCACGAACGATGTGCGCAGCGAATAGCTAAAAGCATCGTTGGTTGATAATGTATTTTGATCTACCAACGCAGCGCTTGTTAGGTAGTCAAACGCATAGGTAGTATCACTCTTTTGGGTATTCTTAAAGGTGAAATTAGCTCGCATGGTGAGTGCACGACCAGGCTTCGAGAACTTATGGTTGTAAGTCGCACGCATAGAGGCAGATATCTCCTCTTGCAGACTCTTTTGATTTTGATACCCATCATTGATAAGCACCGAATCGCGCTCATAGGTATAATCATTCGTCTGCGCATAGCGCGAGTTGGAGTAGCTGATTTGAGGGCGGAGGATGATCTTGTTCATGGAGTCAATCTGGTACTCCATCTCCAAGCGCATTTGTGCGTCCCACGCACGCGTGACCTTGTTGGTAGAATCTTGATCTATATAAGTCGCCTCCTCGCTATAACTCTCTTTCTGCGACTGGGTACGTGTGTCGTTGACCGAGTGATTGATCGTAGCATCGCCACCCAAGAGAAGCTCTGTCTTATCGTCTTTCTTCTCCAGACGACCTGTCAGATCAATATTGGTATTCACACCCAAGTTCTCCGACGCAGTGATACCCGCATTTTGTCCGCCAAACCATCCGCGTCCGCGGCGTGAGCGAATCTCATTGGTATTGTTGGCACCCGACACGATAGTCGTTTGGCTTTCGCCGAGGAGCAAATTGGTGAAGATATTGGCATTGTAGCGTGCATCATTCTCGAGGAAGTGCAACATACGCGTAGCATCTGTTGCGCCGTATGCAGGATTAGCATAATCAAACCAACCACCATCATCCGTCACCATATCTGCGCCCAATGCACCCGAGTAGTTGCCAAATACACCTTTCTTGCGATTTTTCTTCAGACTGAGGTTAATAATACGCTCTCCCTCATCATCCTCAAAACCTGTGAGTTTGGCCATATCACTTTTCTCATCAATGACCTGAATCTTCTCAATCATATCAGCGGGAATATTCTTGGTAGCAGTTTGCACATCATCACCAAAAAATTTCTTGCCATCAATACGCACGCCTTTAATCTCCTCGCCATTGATGGTCACATTGCCTTCCTTGTCTACCTCTACGCCATTCATCTTCTTGAGCAAATCCTCAACTGTGGCTGTTTCGCTAACTTGGTAGGCTGCAGTATTATACTCAATGGTATCCCCCTTGACTGTCATTTCGGCAGCTCTACCCTGCACACTTACTTCTGCTAACTCTTGCACTTGCTCCATCAATCGTATGGCAGGCAAATCCAAATCAGCATTCTTCATCTCCACCCATTGAGCATGTTCCTTGTACCCCACAGACGATACCAACAAGCGATATTTGCCAGCACGGATATTACTGAGGATAAATAACCCATCATCATAAGTCTGTGCACCCTGTACCATAGTAGAGTCTGCTCCATCGTATGCAAACAACCGCACAGTAGCCATCTCTACAGGCTGTCCATCTGTCTTGGAGAGAATCGTTCCTGATAATGTTTTCTGCGCCATAGCTGTAGCAGCTACCGCGAAGATCATTAAAAAGATAGTTATCTTTTTCATATATCTATTCTATGTCCTAAATCAATAATTCAAACTCCACAAAAATCGTGCCACAAGACAGAGTATTACTAATATTTTTTAACTATTATACATACTATATCAATTTTGCACAGTTATGATAATCCACCTAACGCTTTTTTTGCCAAAATATACACTCGCCTACCATATTCTATTTACCCTATCTGACAAGCATTATCTTAAAGATTTTATAGGCATTAATTTTACAAAAAAAGAACCACAACAATATTTTTCTTGCATATATGCGATTTTTTTTGTACCTTTGCGGGCTAAATATACATTCATGTCAATATCGAATTCGGTATGAGGAAGATTATCATAGTTGTCATTGCGCTACTATGGACTGCAAGTGGTCTGATGCAGGCTCGCTCCCTAGAGCAAGCAGCTACTATTGCTAGCCAATTTATTGGTCAGCACACTAGCTCCGTCGGTTCTACTCAACGCATTGCCGCAGCCAACAAAGTAGATCTAGCCTTTACGCAATATCAAATTGATCAGACCTCTCCTGCTGTCTTCGTTTTTAACCGAGGTACAGACGATGGATTTGTATTGGTATCCGCAGAGGACGAAGCCCGCGTCATATTAGGATATAGCGACAAGGGACATTTTGACGCAACAAACATACCCTCCAACATGCAGTTTTGGCTACAGATGTATGCGGATGAAATGGTGACATTAGGCGACGAAGCGATCAGACCCAAGGCGATAAGGCGCAAGGTGATCGGCGAGGAGACGGGATACCCTATTATCACTCCACTACTCGGTAATACCATATGGGGACAAGGCGAACCATTCAATAATAAGTGCCCACAAATCAATGGTGCGCGTACAGTGACTGGTTGCGTAGCGACAGCCTTGAGCCAAATCATGTATGCACACAAATACCCAACCACAGGTACAGGCAGTTACTCCTATACCACCGAAACCAAGAAGCTAAAGGTGAGTGCTGACTTCGGTAACACCACCTATGAGTGGGCGAATATGATACCTGACTACACAAGGTCATACACCACTACTCAGGCCGATGCAGTAGCGACCCTTATGTATCATGTAGGTGTGGCCGCAGATATGGATTACACCTTGGAAGGTAGTGGAGCCGTATCAGCGATTGCGCTAGGGGCATTGACCCAGTATTTTGGCTATGACAAAGCCATCAACGTATTGCCTAAAGACTTTATGAAGGAGGAAGACCTTTTACAAGTCGTAGCCACAGAACTATTGGAGGGTCGCCCCGTGTATGTCAGTGGTGCTACCGTCAACAGAGAAGGACACGCCTTTGTTTGCGATGGTATGCAAAGCGATGGATATCTGCATATTAACTGGGGTTGGAACGGCGCAGCGAATGGATACTTTGCTCTATCCGCACTCGCACCCGAGATGCAAGGTACAGGTGGTAGTGCTAGCAACCTAGCGTTTACCGAAGGAGTGGCTATCTATGCCAACATCCGCCCTGATGCAGGCGGCGAAGCTATGCCACTAGTAACAGTTGATAAATTGACTCGGACATCGGGTGATGCAATTAGCAAAAGAACAGCAGTCAGTTTTAGTTTGGATGCCTTCACCAGTACAGGTATTGTTACTGCAGCAGGTACGGTGACCTACTTTATCTACAACAGCACGGGCGAAGTAGTGAACAAAGTGGAAATCGGTACCTTCGAATTAGATCCTGGTTACCACTACACTAGTGCTATCAGTGTGTCTCAACAACTGCCAAACTCTTTAGCACAAGGCAACTACGAGTTGGAAATTCGCTATATAGATGACAACGATAAAGACCACCCTATCCTAGTCAAAGGGCTAGGTGAGGTGCGCATGCCATTCACCGTGACCAGTAATCAGTTTGTGTTTGGCAACACACCTGAAGCAGAGAAAGAAATGCGCCCATTTACCAACGCTGACTTCAGTCTCATAGAGGGCAGCAAGACATGGTCGGTGGATTTGTTCTCTAGCCAATTCTGGAGTGACACCCCATCCGAGACCGATGTGCTCATCCAATGCAATCTTCACAGCGGTAGCGACCAGTCTGTGATAGGTACCTACTCCCTAGAAGCAGGTACGATTGATACAGATGTATTGTATGCAGAGGGATACTACAGCGCTTGTTATCAATATTCACCTACCGCCTTGCATTTGACTATTCTACCAGCAGAGGGAGAAAAAGTGACGGTACAATATTATATGGAGGTGTATGGTGTGGTGAAGCAAGGTTCGTACACCACAACACCAGATTGGTACACCACAAATGGTGATACTTACCAATACAACACGAATCACACATTTGACTTGGCAACCTTCTTGCCTGCGTCCAAAGCACTACAACTGACTCAAGCATTGGGACACACCGACGCGACAGAGATGTCGTATTTTGTCCGTGGTATCATCTCCAATATGCGCAATACACCTGAGCAAATTGTGCAATATACGCAAGCTCGCTTTGATATTTCGGATGATGGTTCGACCAATAATCAGTTCTACTGCTACAACACCAAGTGGCTGGATAACAGCGATTTTGTAACTGGCAACGAGATTAAGCTCGGCGATGAGGTAGTAGTTTTAGGAAATTTGCAAAACTACAATGGCAACACTCCAGAAATCAAAGGATATGTCTATAGCGCTATTGCTAACGACACAGAGAATTACCCCATCTACAACCTCCATGTGACTACCGAAGGCAATACTGTGGTTTTCTCATTTGAAAGCGAAGCACCCAATTTCCATATTAAAGTAACCGACACAGCGGGTAAAGAAGCAGCCAATGGTATCATTTATTTTAAGACTGCATCGGTGACCAACTTAGCAGATGGTATATACACACTATGGATTCGCCCAATGGATGAGACGAAACAAAATTACATCGGCAATGCGAAAGTAGTACAATTCGAAATTCACACCACACCAACTGATGTGCATCACGCTACAATCATGCAAGAGGAAGCATTATACGACCTCATGGGCCAATTGATAGACAGCAAGCTATCCAATGATAGCCGTCCGTTCGTAGTCCCTACTAGCGGCGTATATATCCTACGTATAGGCAACACAACCAACAAGATTTATATCAACCAACAATAATGAAAACTCCTAAGCAATTCGATGCAGTGGCCAGTAAATGCCGCCGCATCTACGAACTCAAGATGAAGGACTATGGTCCTAGTTGGCGTATCATGCGTCCACAAACGGTTAACGATCAGCTATTTATCAAGGCCAAACGCGTGCGAGAGATCGAGCAAACTGGCGTAAATATGGTAGGCGAAAGCATCGAGGGAGAAATGATGGCTATCGTCAATTATAGCATCATCGGGCTCATCCAGCTCTACGAAGGCTATGCCGACTCCGTGGACATGACCGCCGAGCGCGCCATCGAACTCTATGACCACTATATGGCAGAAGCCAAGGCACTGATGCTCAAGAAGAACCATGACTACGGAGAAGCATGGCGCGACATGTTCGCTTCTAGCCTCACCGACATCATCCTTACCAAGATCAACCGCAACAAGCAGATAGCTGCCAATGACAACCAGACACTCATCTCGGAGGGAGTAGATGGCAATTACTTCGACATGCTCAATTATGCCGTATTTTACCTAATCAAAGTGATGGAAAATGAAACGAACTAAGACTATTATAGCGGCCATATGCCGCACATTATTGGGGCTAGTATTTATATTCTCTGGCGCGGTCAAAGCCATCGACCCACTGGGCACAGTGTACAAGATCGAAGACTATCTAAAGGCCTTTGATGGATTTTTTCTAGATTTACTACCTGCAGCAGAAGCCGCAGCATGGTCGCTGATTGTATTGGAGTTATTGCTCGGCGTATGCATGCTACTAAATGTCCGTAGCCGTTGGACCTCGTGGATTACATTGCTATTCTACCTTGTGATGACTCCGCTGACACTCTATATCGCCATCAATAACCCGGTGAGTGACTGCGGATGTTTTGGTGATGCCATCGTGCTAACCAACTGGCAGACATTCTGGAAGAACCTTGTGCTCATCTCTCTAGCCATCCTATTGGTAGCATTGCGCAAGAGCACCCATCCTCTTTGGCGCGGATGGATGGAATTGGTGATAGCATCCACTACCATCGCTATTGCATTATCATTCATGGCATGGACACACCATCACTTGCCTATCAAGGACTTCCGTCCATACAAGATTGGCAACCACCTACCTACCATCATGGAGGATTACGAACCAGATCAATTCGAATATACGTATATTTGTGCGAAAGATAGTGTTGAACAAGCATTTACTGCCGAAAATTATCCAGATAGTACATGGACTCTGGTTCGCTATGAATCCAAGCTCATCAAAAAAGGGTATGAATCACCAATCCACGACTTTGAAATTATCAATGCCGATGGCGATGACCTCACTTGGGATATCTTGGAGAGCGAGGAGCCTATCACATTGGTTGTTATGTACGATTTGGCAAAGGCCGATACAACGCAAATGAGCAAGCTAGAAGCTATGGTTCACAACCTACATGTGGACACCGACGAAGCTATTGTGATGGATACTATTGCCAGCGACTCCACCCTCTGCGATTCCATCCTCATCGAGGAGACACCTACTATCGCCGATGCTGTACCATTCTATATTCTGACAGGTTCTTCCACCGACCAAATCATTGCCTTCGGTCTGGAGTATCCTATGTTGGCTGACTACATCTGCACGTGTGACCCTGTGACGCTGAAGACTATCGTTCGCGCCAACCCAGGCGTGATAGTCCTCCAAAACGGTATTGTCATCGACAAATACAACCTCCGCAATCGCGACTAGTCGAACTAGCCTAACTAGTACAACTAGCCCAACTAGAAAAACTAATTATTAACTTTTAAATATTATTTACGAAAATGAGAACAAAAATGGTTGCAGGCAACTGGAAAATGAACATGACCCTGCAAGAAGGTGTAGCTCTTGCTACCGAGTTGAAAAATCAAGTTGTAAACCCATCATGCGCCGTAGTTATCGGCACTCCATTCATCCACTTGGCTACTGTGGCTGAGCTCCTCAAGGACAGCCCAATCGCTGTGGCTGCTGAGAACTGCGCTGACAAGGAGAAAGGTGCATACACCGGCGAAGTAAGCGCTGCTATGGTAGCTTCTACTGGTGCAGAGTACTGCATCCTTGGTCACTCTGAGCGCCGTGCATACTATGGTGAGACCTACGAGATCTTGAAGGACAAAGTAGAGTTGGCACTCGCTAACAACCTCCAACCTATCTTCTGCATCGGCGAGGTAAAAGAGGAGCGCGAGGCTGGCAAGCAAAACGAAGTAGTAAAAGCACAATTGGAGGGTTCTGTATTCCACCTCAGTGCTGAGGACTTCGGCAAGATCGTATTGGCATACGAGCCAGTATGGGCTATCGGTACAGGTCTTACTGCTACTCCAGAGCAAGCACAAGAGATCCACGCATATATCCGCAGCCTCGTAGCTGAGAAATATGGCGAGCAAGTAGCTGAGGATTGCACTATCCTCTATGGTGGTAGCTGCAACGCTAAGAACGCTGCTGAGCTCTTCGCTAACCCAGACGTAGATGGTGGCCTTATCGGTGGCGCAAGCTTGAAGGCTGCTGACTTCTGCGCAATCATCGCTGCACGATAAGGATGGCACTGATTGTTCCTGTACGCGGATTTACTCCGCAAATAGGCAAGGATTGCTTTTTGGCAGAGAATGCAACTATCGTTGGTGACACCGTCATCGGCGATGGTTGCTCCATTTGGTTCAACGCAGTCTTGCGCGGTGATGTCAATTGGATCAAGATTGGCAACCATGTTAATATCCAAGACGGCTCCGTCTTGCACACACTCTACGAGAAAAGCACCATCACTATAGGCGACTACGTGTCGGTAGGACATAATGTGACTATCCATGGTGCAGATGTACACGACTATGCCCTCATCGGTATGGGTTCAACCCTACTCGATGGCGTGGTAGTAGGCGAAGGTGCTATCGTAGCAGCAGGTTCGTTGGTACTCAAAAACACGCAGATTGGTCCATACGAAGTATGGGGCGGCGTGCCAGCTAAGTTCATCAAGAAGGCTGATCCCGAGCAAACCAACGAAATCAATCGAAAGATTGCCCACAACTATGCAATGTACGCTAGTTGGTATAAAGAAGAAGAAAAATAACGAATGAAAAGATTTTTAGGTATTAGTCTGTTTGTTTGCTTAGCAAGCACTATTTTGTCTGCTCGTACTCCCCAAGAGGCAGCCCACATCGCAAGTCAATTTATTAGTCAGACACATACAACTCCTGTATTGCGCATACAAAGCGCTACTACTGCCACTACGGAGAAGGGAGCAGGAGAGTTGGTATATACACAATATCAACTCGACTCTACTACTCCAGCTATATTCGTGTTCAACAACACCAAGGCCGATGGGTTTGTCATGGTATCTGCAGAGGACAATGCACGAGCCATCCTAGGATATAGCGACCATGGCCGCTTTGACCAAACAGACATACCTGAAAATATGCAACTATGGCTGCAGATGTATGCCGAAGAATTGGCATACGCTGCCAATTCTCCCCAACGAGCAGCTGCCAACCCCTCTCTGAACACGCAATATCCCGATATTGCTCCTCTCTTGGGGGAAACACAATGGGGACAGGGCAAACCATTCAATAATATGTGTCCAATAGTCGATGGTGAGCGATCGGTGGCAGGCTGTGTGGCCACAGCACTTAGCCAAATCATGTACAAGCACCAGTACCCTATCCATGGCATAGGTAGCCACTCCTATCAACTGAGAAATGGTACTCAGCTCAGCGTGGATTTCTCCCAAGCCACATACGACTGGGAGAATATGATTCCCCGATACAACAAGTCCTATACTCAAGAGCAAGCCGATGCTGTAGCAGAACTGATGTACCATGTGGGAGTATCGTGTAATATGGGATATTCTCCTTCGGCTAGTGGAGCGGTATCGCAAATAGCTCTGCAAGCTATGCACACATACTTTGGTTACGATGCGGGCCTAACACCTCTGCTCAAGGATTATATGTCCGAAGACAAAATCCTGACGGCTATTGCTGCTGATTTGCAACAGGGACTACCTATTTACATGAGCGGTACCACCATCAACTACGAGGGGCATGCCTTTGTCTGCGATGGTATGCAGAGCAATGGTTATCTGCACATCAATTGGGGATGGAATGGCACAGGTGATGGCTATTATTCGCTATCGGCCTTAGATCCAGGCCAACATGGTACGGGCGGTAGTGCACAGAACTTGGCCTTTACGGTGGATGTATGTGCCTATACCAACTTGCGCCCTGACCAAGGAGGCACACCTAAGCCACTGATCAGCGCAGATGGACAAGTGCGCACTAGCAAGGCAAAAGACCGAAGAGATGAATATATACAATTTGAGCATTCTATCTTTGCTAGTCAAGGACTTGCCAGTGCCAACGGATATATCGGCTTCTTTGTGTATGACACCAACCAACAATTGGTGAGCCAAATCACGCCTCATAAAATCAACCTGAAACCGGGCTACTATTACACGCACTACCCTCTCTCCGAACAATTGCCTGCTTCACTCGCTGCTGGTGAATATGAACTAGCGATATGCCTCATTGATGAGGCAGAGGAAATCCATCCCATCTTGGTAGCTGGCAAAGGGGCTACGCGCTATCCATTTACCCTAACTGCAGATAGCATCTTCTTCCACGAGGAGACTACACCCCAACTGCCTGACACCTTGCAAGCAGATTTCAGCCATATAGCGGGCACCAACTCATGGGAGATGGATCTATATACGCCAGCCTTCTGGCAAAACACTAGCAGCAACGAGGTGCTCATACGCTGCCAACTCAATGCCAATAGCGACAATTCCGTGATTGGTTCCTATGTACTAGACAAGAAGAGCACTGCCGCCAGCAGTAGCATCCACCTGTCTAAGGTGGTTTGCGCCTTTGGCAATGGGGCAGAGTGCCAACAATATACCCCTACCGAACTGCAGCTCACCTTGCTGCAAGAACCCAATGGCAAGCTGGGGGTACATTATATCATGACGGTCAATTTCTTCCAATATGTAGGCTATGCTGTTATCGATTCCTGCACATGGAGTCAGCTCCTGGATGGCAATTATCTGCCATATGCGGACGCAGTGACATACCAACCTGCTACGGCGCTCTCTGCAACCGAAGCCATCAATTTGGCCAAAGCAAAAAACAATATCAACAACATGCTCTACCTGGTGAGAGGTACCGTATCTAACATGCTCAGCACACCCAACGAGATCATCACACAGCAATATGCCAACTGCATGATTTCAGACAACGGAGACAAAGAAAACAGCCTCCTCTGCAGCCAATTGCAATGGATCAATGCTCAAGATTATACCACTGGAGAGGAACTGCAAAACGGCGATGAGATTGTGATCCTTGGCCAGATACCTGACGACGAGAAAACCATACAAGTGACGGGCACCCTCTATGAGCACCATAGGCCAGAGGGTACGCCGATTTACAACTGTCAGCTGACCACCGATGGACTAAAGATGAATGCGTCATGGGAGAGCGAAGCCACCTATTTCAAGATTCGCCTCTACAACAAACAGGACAAGAAGATTGCGGAGAATATCATCAACCGCACCACTCTATCGGCTACTATGCCTGAAGCTGGGCGATACACCTTCTGGGTTAGACCTATGAACGATGACAAGAAGACCTATGCTGGACCTGCCGTGTCAATCACCTTCGAAGCGGGTGCCTCCACGGGGTTAGAGACTATTATTGGCGAAGAGCAGGTCGCTGTATATGATATGATGGGAAACAAGATTGGCACCATTCTAGATGGCGACATTCACTCATTGGATATACCTCTCAAAGGTATGTATATCATAGTAGGAAATAACGCTAGTAAGATTGTTATACCATAAAGCTATCAGTGCTTTTTGGTAAAGGCCATACGAACAGAATGTACCCACTCGTGCCACGCCAGATCGGGGAACAACTTGCTCATCTGCCAAGCCTCAAAGACTAATCTACATGCTGTATAGCCGACTTGCATCACACGATGTTTTGCTGGTCGCTCCCAAGGGAATCGCCTCATCAGGGCGATTTCTTGTATGTTTAGTTTGGCAGGTCGCGCTCCATGTCCATCGCGCACCAACTGGCGCAGTAATCTCGCCGCACGGCGCTGATAATGAGTGGTATAGAGCGGGAAGCACGCTGCTGGCAACTGCAACTCGCCTACCAATACATAACCAAAAGTCTGCCATGCTTTTTTCATACGCAAGGCGGTCAGTATGCGGTCTATCTCCTGACATAATTGCGACCATTCCTCGGCCGACAACTGCTCATGGGCCTGGCGCAGACACAGTGCCCAATCGGCCAATGGGCGGAAGCCAACACCAGTACTCTCAAAGTGATGCCATGCGTGCATAAACACATACAGGGCATTGTACGCAGCACTGGGTATAGGCAACTCTATCCCTCTCCACTCCACACTACTCCTTCCTACTCTACTGCTACTCCCCAAATACTTATGGGTAAACGCCTGATAGAGTGCATCGGCTTGCTTGTCATGAAACTCCATCGTCACGCGATGCAATTCCACCACGCGGTCGAGATTCTCGTCGATCACTAGGATATAGTGTATGCCGCCATAAGTGGCTGAATGCCAATGTGCATCGGGGAAAGCGGCAGTGACTATCTCAGCTGCGCGCAGGTAGTTCTCCTCGCCGACATAGATATCCACATCGCCAAAATCGCGCGTATCCGGGTCGGGGTAAAGAGCCGAGAGGCTATACCCCTTGATGAGGGTAGCGGGTATCTCATGCTTCGCCAGTAATGTGATCACATCAGCTGCCAGATGATTGAGTCGGGCTGTCCGTCCCATCACGGCGAAGATAGCTGGTTGTAGTTTTTTGTCGAAAGGAGTAACGATCTTGTGCGATTTGATCCACATGCTAAAGGCGTGCAGACATTTCTGGCGCGCTGCTAGGTTCAGCACGCCTCGCCAGTCGGTGTCAGCAGGAATCTCCACAGGAGTACCCCACATCACCGACCGTAAAATCGCGAAGAATATATCCTCTCGTCTCATCACTCTCACCTATAACCAATAGCCAATCGCCAATAACCAATAGCTCGCATCGCGAGCGTCCTCTAAACTGTAGCGAAGCGTCCACTAAACAATAATCCCCACTTCCTTCCAGTCGTCGATGGTCGCTTGGGCATCTTGGCGAGCGATATCTTCGCTCACCTCGTACTCGGCTAGCAAGAGTTGGGTCAGGGTCTCTACATCAAACTCCTTACCTTCGACGTTCTGCCATAGATAAGCAGCTGCCTCGTTGAAGGTAATGAGGTTGTTGAAATTCACAAGTTCGGCACTCTCGCCAATCAGGATGTAATCGCCGCCCAATTCGCGGAGGCGAAAGCCATGTTTAGTCTTCATTTTCGTAGGCTTGTATTTTGATTACTACACGATAGATCTTCAGGTAGAATCTCTTGATTCCCGTTGGCAGATGGCGCCAAATAGTACCATTGGTCAGTCTCAGGCGCTTACCATCTTTGTTCTTTAGGCGCACCACATAACCTATGATGTCCGCTGCAGTACAAGTCTCTGATCCTGTGAGATTTCCGTCTCCGCGAAGAGTAATCTGCTTGCCCTCGATCTTGTATATACGATGCAGCACATAGGTGTCATTCACCTTGGCCAGCACGATCATACCCACTGCGGGTCTTTTGCATTCGTGTAGGATCACTTTATCACTGCCTCCTTCGATGAAAGGACGCATACTCACTCCTCGTGGCACAAACTCCACCATATGCCCATTTTTGAGCAATCGCTCAAACTCTGGCATCAATATATCATTGCTTTTCTTCATAATCGATTGTAGCGCTGCGCGGTACCACCCTACTCCATTCTACTCCATCCTACACCATCCCCCTCTGGGCGACCTCTGCCGCCTCCGTATTGGGTAGGCAGTCTAGGTGATAGCACTTCACATGCGTGATCACATGCTTGATGCTCTCGTACATACAGTCTGCCATCTGTCGGTCCATTTTCAGTCCCGAAGCCGACGATAGCATATACGCGTATGCCTCTGGTAATGAAAGTATTCGCATCTTATTGTGTGGCGCTTGACTCAGCTTCACTATTCCTCCTACGCGTGCGTATGCGTTGTTGTAACAGGGTGTCTTGCCACTCCATGGCGAGCCATACACGCGCACCTCGCCATCCTCCATCACGCGCAAGATTGGGTTATCGTCGTTGAGCAACCATGCGTCGTCAAAGGCCGCCAACCACTGCCGCGCATGCGTGGACTTACCCGTCCCGCTATGCCCCAAAAACAAGTACCCTCTCGCCTCTTCCCTATAGCCCTTTAGGGCGTCCTGTAGCGAAGCGTCCTGTAGGCGCCCCGCGCCGTCCTCTAAACTCCCCCTCACCACCACCGCAGCGTGCATCTCTAGGGTCATCAGTGGGGCGGTGCGGAAAGCAAACAGCAACATCAGCGCGTTGTCGATGCAGAACCTAACATCCTGACAATCAGCAGCGATATGCAATATACCCTGGGTAAAATCCTCGCTACATTCCATCTCGCAGCAGATAGGCGCGTTGGCTACCATCGCCACGCGAAACAACCACTCCCTCGCCTCATCGCCTTCTCGCCTTATCGCCCGATAAACTTCGATCCTAGGCATATCTTCCTCCGCATTATCGGTCAGCATATGTGTCCACTCCTCGCCTCTCGCCTCTTGTCTTTGCGGGGTCCCCGATAAACTTCGTGAGTTTATGGGGTGCACTTTGCCTCTCGCCTCTTCCATTTCCACGCGTAGCGTGAAGATAGGAGTTGAATGCTTCTCGCATTCCATATCTTTGTCGCGGCAGGGAGTTCTTATCTCACTTTCGTTCGAACGATCTGCTTCGCCGTACGATTGCCGCGAAATGTTGTCTATATTGTCGTTATTATTTATCTCCACGGCAAATGGCTCATAATTCGTCATACATGACAATAGCGCACTGTCGCTGCATTCCACAGCAAACAGATGCTCCGCTACACGGTAGTATGTACGACTAAACGCCATTGTGCAGTTGAAATTTTCTGCAAAGGTACAGAAAAATACGCACATACGCAATACACGAGCACATTTTTTGGAAAATAATAGATTTATCTATTGAATATACCAATCACATTCACGATAGAAGCTCGCTTATAGGAGTGAAGAGTGAGTGGTATATTCAGAAGGCGAAGCCGTATTTGAAAAAAATGTGCGAGTGAATGGAGTATGGGCTGCGTAGAGTGGCAGTAGCTACGGGGTGAAGAAGTGCCTCGGATGGCACTTCGAGTATTGCGCCCGAAGAGTTCCCACTCTGAGGAATCAGCGCAATACATAGAATGGCGCGACCCTCGCGGTCACGCAGCCGTATGGCTATAGGGTAGTGCCGTACAGGGTAGGCACGACCGCCTATTGTCTATAATATTGTTAGTTTTAATCGGCATATAAATCACAAGGCAGATGTCCGAAGGTACAGAAAAATACGCACAAACACACCCTCCACGCAAACGATTGCAGCACTAAATCTTGCAATATTTCTCTCTTGCGCTTGCGTGTGTGTAAAAAAATGTGTAACTTTGCAGGCTGATTGTAGTATAACTACAGTTTGTGCGTTAATTTTGAATGATTTTGGTAGTTTAAAATATTTTTGGGGATTGAACGAATAAATTTGTATGAAGCTTGCACCATCCATACAGCACTTTAGCAAGAACCTCTTTTGGGATGTTAATCCTGCTGATTTCCATGCGGACAGATGCCCTGCACAGGTTATCCAACGCGTACTTGAAAGAGGCGAATGGAGTGACTGGTGTTTAGTTCGCGATTATTATGGATTAATGCAGATAGCTGAGATTTGCAAAACCCTACGCACCCTCAGCCCAGAGGCACTTAGTTACATCTGCTGCATGACTGATACTAAAAAAGAAGACTATAGATGTTATCATTACGCACAATCGAACCCCACACTCTAGGTTAAAACAATTAAATTATAAAAACATTTGTGCCAGCAAGAATGGCACAAGCAACGAAAAACTAATTTTGCTTACTTTTGTCTAATATACTATAATTTTTGTAACATCATGACCCGCATACTCAATATAAAATCTTTGATTTTAGCCCTCCAAAATAGGGGGGGGTATCGCTGCCATGTGGTCATAGATAATCCCTCAGACAGAATATATCACGCGTTGTCGTGGCTTTTAGCCGCGGCATCTGCTTTTGTGTATATTATTAATCACCTTGCGTGCAGCGCTAGGGGCCTACGTATTGCCAATGGCATGCCACCCACTTGCCGTCTGTTTCCATCGGAACCTCATCGGAACCTCATCGGAACCTCATCGGAACCTCATCGGAACCTCACCGAAGGGTCAGCGTAGGATAACCAAGGGAAGCATAGCCCTCCGTCCTTCGGACTCCGGTCTCCCGACTTGGGCTTTTAAGGGACTGTGGCATTTATCCCGAAGATGGGGCACAGGTCATTGGTTTGACCTCTGCTCACAAAGAAAATAAAAAACAAGGTTTAGCGCAAAGCGATAAAGGACCCCAGCCTTTACACTTTACACCTTACACTTTACACTAAAATAAACTAACAATTATATTAACATTAAATCAAATTTTTATGAAAAAATCAATCTTCTTATTTTTCGCAGCCATCCTATGTGCGATGAGCGTACAGGGTGCAGCGATTAAAAACATTTCTTCTGTGTATATCGCAGGAACTATGAATAATTGGAGTTCTAATAATTCTAATTGGTATTTGGGATCGGGTAATTACAACAAAAAGACTTTTTATGTTGCCAAGAGTAATAGTAATTATGAGTTTAAGTTGGTTATTAATGGCAACTGGTACACAAAAGATGGTTATTGGTACACAAACAGCAATTCAGGCCCTTTTACTGGATTGTCAACCAGTGGTAATAATATGCAAATTGAAACCAAAAATATAACCACTTCCACAAAATATGTATCACTTGAATTTGAGTTCTATGGAGAATATAGTAACGAAAATAGATTAACTATTAAACAATCTGGAGTAGACGCACTTTCACCCTCTTTAACACCTTCTTCATCTAATCTTTCAGATGGCGAAACAAGCACAATAACACCTTCTTGTTCTGGTGGTTCTGGCAACTATGATTATACTTACACAGTTACTTGTGGTGGCAATGATATGACTGCCACTACGTTGTCTACAACTAGTGGTGCTTCTGTGGTGTTTACTGCACCTACAGCTTCCGTCGAAAAAACATACACAATTACGGTTACTGCAAAGGATTCACATGCGTTGTTAAGTGATTTGCAAGCAACTGCGACAACTGACATCGTAGTAGCAGCTTCAGTAGAAAAAACGAACATAGTTAAAATATCGTACAAATGTGATGAAGATGACATCGAAACAGCAACATTTCAAGAAGTAGGCGTTTCAACAGCAAGTGCAATTGCTGCCCCAGTAATTGCTGGTTACAATTTCTCTAACTGGACTCTTGGTTCTGGTGTTCAATCAGCAGACGCTAACGCTAATCCAATTAGCATTACAACCAAAGCTTCTGGTGATTACACATTGACTGCTAACTATACAGAAATTCCTAAAACTACTGTATATTTTGTAAATAATAAGAATTGGAGCAAAGTTAATGTTTACGGATGGGAAGGTTCTAAGGGTGAAAATCCTGGTTGGCCAGGTGCAGACATTACTGCTAATACAACAGGCGAAAAGATAGGTGAATTTGATGTATATTCTTACACAGTAGAAGTAGGTTCTTATAACAAAATCATCTTCAATGATGGTTCTGCGCAAACTGCAAACTTCTTGTGGACAGATGGTAAATACTACTATATGGGTGCTGCTACAGATTATGCTGGTGGTACTAAAGAAGATGTCACTACTGCTGTTGCTCCAGACCCATTGGCAACAGATGTTTACCTCGCTGGTGAAATGACAAATTGGGGAACAGATAAAGTTGAGTTCAAGAAAGCGACTGCAGAAGGCACCACAGCAAGTGTAACTATCAACCTTACAGCTAAATCATACACATTCCAACTCGTTATTGATGGCAACTGGTATGGTAATACAGGAACTATGAAACGCGGTGGCGACGCTGTACACGAAGGCGGTTGGTCATTTGAAGATACTTCTTACGGAGCTAATTGTACAATCGTAGCTGACTTTGCAGGTGATTATACCTTTACATGGGACCTCACAACCAAGAAACTTACTGTTACATACCCAGAGTTACCAACATACACCGTAACAGCAACTGCTGAGAATGGTACTGTTACTGGCGCTGGTGAATACAAGCACGGAACAGAAGCAACCCTCGTTGCAACTCCTAATGCTGGCTACGCTTTCGTAAATTGGAAGAAGGGCGAAGAAGTGGTTTATTCTGAGGCGTCTTACACATTCACTGTTACTGCAAATACTGATCTTGTAGCTACTTTTGCACCAGAAGTAACTCACGAAGTTACAGTATCTTATCTCTGCAATTCTAATCCTATTCCAGGTCAAGCAGCAACTACACTTGCAGTAGGTGTTACTACTCCAAGTACTATCACAGCTCCTGCTATTACCAACTACACCTTCAATGGTTGGACCCCTGGTTCTGGCGTACAAGCAGTAGACGATAACGCTAACCCAATTCAAATCACGACTAAAGCTGAAGGCGAGTACACACTTACAGCTAACTACACCAAGATTGAATTGACATACACCGTAAAAGTTCCAGGAGGTACAGAGAAGTGCTATATCGCAGGCGATATGAACAGCTGGTCATTCCAAGAGATGACTCCAACTGCTAATGCCAACGAGTTTACTATCACTATCGATGGTGCTACAACTGATCACAAGTACAAATATGCATGTGGTCCAGATTGGGCATATGTTGAGAAACAAGCTAATGGTGATGAAGTTGGAGACCGCACATACAACGCAAACGATGTTGTTGCTAAATGGGCTGAACCAGCAAAATGCTACTTGATGGGTAATGGCGACTGGGTTAACGGTGTTGAAATGGAAGAAGATGGCGATCAATTCAAGCTCTTGTGCCACCATATCTCTGCTCCATTCAAGTTCAAATATGGTGAGACTTGGTCTGATGCAGTAGAAAATTACGACTTCCCAGGTATCGCATGGGTAGATGGTAATATCGAACTCCCAGAGGGCGACTACGACTTCTACTACAAGAAGAACGACAACAAAGTTCGGATTGAGGTTTGCACCCCTGCAACTCCAACCCCAGACTACTCCCGCACAGTTACCGCTGGCAAATTAGGAACTCTCTGCTTGCCATTCGGTGGTACTGTTGAGGGTGCAGAACTCTTCGAGTGCGTAGGTAGCGAGACAGGTAAAGTTTACCTCGGTAGCGTAACTACTTTGGTAGCTGGTGTTCCTTATATCTTCCAAGCTACAGCTACTGAGTTAGCAGTTTATAGCGATGGCACAACTGCTACCGAGGCAGGAAGTAGCAATGGTCTCCACGGAACATTCGATAACGAGACCGTAGTTGCTGAGGGTAACTATATCCTTCTTAACAACGAGCTCCGTCCATCTGATGGCACTGCTAAAGTTAACGCTAACCGTGCATATCTCGTAATGAGCGAAGTACTAGGTGGTGCTCCACAACAAATGCCAGGTCGCAAGTATATTGGTATGAGCGTACAAGGTGAGAATGGCGAGACAGGCTTTGAGAACATTATTAATGGCGAGAACACCACTATCAAGATGATTGAAAACGGCCAACTCATCATTATCCGTAACGGCGAGAAGTTCAACGCACAAGGTGTTCGCCTTTGATAGTTATAAACTATGAGTGATAAGTGATGAGGCAAGAATTGCGGCGAAAGCCACATCTTCCCAGCCTTTACACCATACACTTTACACTATACACTAAAACAACGAATTTATGAAAAAAGTATATATCGCGCCTCAAACTGAGGCAATCGAACTCCTCGGAGCAAGTGCCATTATGGCTGCCAGTGGTGATTTCATCAATGTTAATAGTGTCGCTACTGGAGGGTACGGAGATTAATCCTCCCCACTCAAACCGATTTATTAGCCTTCGGGCTTATCTTACACCACAACCGCTCACTCAGGGCGGTTGTGGTGTTTTTAGGAGTAGCACTTTGTGAAATAATAGGCACTTATTTTATATAACACTTGCATATTTCATTTTTTTTCTGTACTTTTGCACGGATTTTGTAGATAAACTATTAGACTATGAATACACAAACATTAAACTTTACCATATTCTGTGTTGGTAATGTAGCAGAATATCTCAAGATAAATGCCCGCGATGTATATCATAAAATGCAACAAGCGGACATGATATCTTCTTATATCGTGCCATGCTACGATGTCCTACATTCATTCTCTAAAGAATATATCGTCGAGGATCTTGTTAACCACATGAAGCAGAAAGGGGTATTACAATGATTACTCTTTATCACACATCCAATCAAGAAGTGCCACAACCAGATGTCCTGCATTCTAGGCAGCACCTCGACTTCGGACGAGGTTTCTACCTAACACCTATCTACGAACAAGCGAAAAAATATGGCGAACGCTTCTTACGCAAAGGCGAGGAGGCATACATCAATGTATATGAACTTGATGAAGATTTAACTGGCTTTACCAAAAAAGTATTTGAGCAATACGACAATCATTGGTTGGATTTTGTTACTGCTTGCAGAAAAGGACATGACCATCCTCATTATGATATCATAGAAGGTGGTATAGCAGATGACCAAGTGTTCAACACTATAGATTTGTATTTTGCAGGAATATATACTTATGAACAAGCTCTTGATCAACTGCGTTATAAGAAACCCAATCATCAGATGTGTATAACAAATGCTAATCTTCTAAAAGAGAAATTACATTTTATTGAATCGATCAAACTTTAACTACTATGGAAGCTAATCCGATTATTCTTCAACAGAAATACGCGCGTATTGTACAATTGTTCGCAAATAAAGTTGGTTATTCATATGAGCAAGCGTTGGGAATGTTTTACGACTCCAAAACTTTTGAATTAATCAGCGAAGGAGTAGCAGATATGCATTGCTTAAGCGATGAATACCTCGCTGACGAACTCTGCATTGAATATAATATCCACTAGACATCACAAATCTTATAACCCCATCCCACAACCGCTCACTCAGGGCGGTTGTGGTGTTTTTAGGATTATACTGCGCAGTTGAGTGATGAGTGATGAGTTTCTACGGACTTTTTGAAAACCTATCAGAAGATGTCCGTAGAAATTCGCAACAAAATCATAAGTCACTCATTATCAAATAAAACCTTTTGTTTACTAAGCATAGGAAATTTAGGAAATTTAGGAAATTCGGGAATTTAATTTCCTGAATTTCCTAAAATTCCTAATGTTCCTTACTTATACTTAGCCGAAAGAATAAGCATGGGATATGATTCATATAGTTATCATATACTGATCTCATGGTAATCTTATAGTATGAACCCGTCAAGAACCCGTAATTGGTGGTTAATTTAGTATATACATTTAATAGATTGTTGTACCTTCGAACATCTGCCTGCCTATCGGCATTCCCTCGTAGCTACGTCCGCATTATGCAGCCCATACTACAGCACGCTCGCACTTTTTTTGAAAAATGCGGCTTCGCCTTATGAATATGCCACTCACTCTTCACTCTCATAAGCAAGCTTCTGTCATGAATGTGAATGGCATATTCAATAGATAAATCTATTAATTTTCAAAAAAAGTGTGAGCTTCGCTTGCGTATGTGCATTTTTTGTTGTACCTTTGTAGCGGTAATAGTATATTACGCATATTATACAAAAGTTAGAATCATAAAAAAATCGAAAGATATGAACAACCGAATACTCCTTAAACTCTCAGGCGAGAGTCTCATGGGCGCACAGCAATATGGCATTGATTCACAACGCCTAGCTGACTACGCCAACCAAATTCGCACTATCGCCAACACAGGCGTGCAAGTGGCCATCGTCATTGGCGGAGGTAACATCTTCCGCGGCCTTAGCGGCGCACAAAAAGGTTTTGACCGCGTGAAAGGCGACCAAATGGGCATGCTCGCCACAGTGATCAACTCGCTCGCACTCTGCTCAGCACTAGAGGCAGTAGGACAAAAAGCACGCGTGATGACCAGCGTGCGCATGGAGCCTATCGGCGAACTCTACTCTGCTGACAAAGCACTTCGCCTATTGAGCAAAGGCTATGTAGTGATTGTGGCTGGTGGCACTGGCAACCCATACTTCACTACCGACACCGCATCCGTACTCCGCGCCATTGAGCTCAAGGCAGATGTGATGATGAAGGGTACACGCGTAGACGGCATCTACACCGCCGACCCAGAGAAAGACCCTACAGCTACCAAATACACTCAGATCACCTACGACGAGATACTGGAGATGAAGCTTAAAGTGATGGACCTAACAGCCATCACCATGTGCCGCGAGAACAATATGCCAATCTATGTATTTGACATGGACACCATCGGCAACCTCGAAAAAGTAATGAACGGACAACAAATAGGAACATTAGTAAAACCCTGATAACTATGCTTGAACCAAAACAAATTCTGAACGAAGCAGAGGAATTGATGGAATCTGCTGTGATGTATCTTGACGACGCTTTGGCACATATCCGTGCAGGCAAAGCTAGTGGACGAATCCTGGACCCAGTACGCGTAGAGTACTATGGTCAGATGTCACCAATCGCCAATGTGGCAACCATCACTACACCTGATGCACGCACCATCCAAATCCAACCATGGGAGAAGAAAATGCTGCCTGAGATCGAGCGCGCACTCATCAACTCCAATATCGGTTTGGCACCTAACAACAACGGCGAGTGCATCCGCCTCATCATCCCACCATTGACCGAGGAGCGTCGTAAAGAGCTCGCTAAGCAATGTAAGGGCGAGGCTGAAAACGCAAAAGTGAGCATCCGCAACGCACGCCGCGATGCCATCGACACCCTCAAGAAACAAATCAAAGAAGGTCTGCCAGAGGATGCAGAGAAAGATGCGGAAGCTGATGCACAAAAGCTGCACGACAAGTTCGTGAAGAAGGTAGATGAGATCTATGCAGCGAAAGAGAAAGAGATCATGACTGTGTAAGTTTAGGTTAAAGGTTAGAGGTTAAAGGCAAGGGCAGCCTGCTGCCAGTTCTAGCCTCTCGCCTTATCGCCTAATCGCCTTATCGCCTAACAATCATCGCAAAGCGATTACTCATACTGACAATAGCATGGGCATTGGTTATCCCGATGTCTCATGCTATTTCGCTAGATAGCCTGCTAAACCTACCCGCCATGGGTATTCCTGTGGTGAATTATTCACCCGAGTCCACATGGGAGTTTGGCGCCGCAGCACAGGGGTATTTTCGCCTACCCAACCAAGAGCGTACCTCTATCGTGCAACTAGATGGCACCTACTCGCTCAATCGCCAGTGGTATATCAATGCGCAAGGAAATCTATATTTTGGGAGTCCTGACTCCGGTGTCCCGAAACACAAATCGCCTACTTGGCAACTGCAATTCCGTGCGGGATATAGCGACCGACCTGCCACCTACTACGGCGTGTATGATGACCCTCATTTCGCTAATCAGGGCAACACCGGCATCGGTATGCTACGCAAGGGCCTACCCTACCAACTGCAACGCGGCTATCTCAGTATCCAAACACCGATCTATGTGGGCAAAAACATAGCTGTCGGGCCAATGGCAGACATGCTCATAGCACGATTCAGCATCCAGGACACCTACACGACCGTCAACCCACTGGTGCAAATAGCCCTAGGCGCTACAGCCCACTACGACTCGCGAGATAATGTCTTCTACCCAAGCAAGGGTATATTTGCCAAAGTCACAGCTGCGGCAGCATGGACCAACAAGATAGAGATACCACAAGGGCAACAGGCCACCATCAATGGCCTACTATCGGCTGACTTTCGACACTATGTGCCGCTACCTAGCAACCTAGTGTTTGCATGGCAATTCAAAGCCCAATTGATGCTATCAGAATACGACATCTCGCACCTCACCCTCTACCCCATGCTTCCACGCCTGGGCGGACAAGACGGCTTGCGAGGCATCCATAGCGATATGTTTCGCGACGATATCATGCTAGCACTCCAAGCCGAACTGCGCATACCGATATGGAGCATCTTCCGCGCCGCAGTATTCGCAGGCATAGGTGATGTGTACGACTACCACAACTGGCACTGGGCTGTGCCCAAAGTGGGCTACGGCATTGGCCTGCGCGCCGCCATCAACAAAGCCAAAGTAAACATCCGCTTCGACATAGCCCGCAGCAATGTCGATCCACGATGGAATAATATAAATGCATACAGTTTCTATCTAACAGCAACAGAAGCGTTTTAGGATGAAAGGACTAGTCATAAAATCTACTGGTACGAGTTACGGCGTACACTTCGAGGACGGGACAACCGCCGAATGTCATGTCAAGGGCAATTTCCGCATTCGTGGTATTCGCTCTACTAACCCTATAGCTATCGGCGACCATGTAGAGGTGACGCAACTAGAGGACGGCACCAATTGGATCACCGAACTATACGACCGCAAAAACTACATCATCCGTCGCTCCACCAACCTAAGCTATGCCTCACATATCATAGCAGCCAATGTAGATATGGCGGCATTGATAGTCACACTCCGTCACCCCGAGACATCGACAACCTTCATCGATCGTTTCCTAGCTACCTGCGAAGCCTATCGCGTGCCCGCGTGTATAATTTTTAATAAGGTGGATCTGCTCACCGAAGAGGAATTGCAAGAGTTGTCCTCTCTCCGACAACTATATGAATCATTGGGTTATTCCACTTACGCCATCTCAGCCCTACAACTAAAGAATGATGAGGTAAAAAATATCTTCCAAAACCGTATCACATTGCTTTCGGGCAACTCGGGCGTAGGAAAATCAACTCTACTCAATACCATCCTAGGCAAAGATATTGCTCGTACGGGTGCCATCTCATCTGCCCATCACAAGGGTATGCATACCACCACCTTCTCCGAGATGTATCCGCTAAACGATGCGTGGATCATTGACACTCCAGGCATCAAGGGATTTGGTCTGCTGGACATCGAGAAAGAGGAAGTAGGGCACTATTTCCGCGAGATCTTTGAGGTCGCACGCGACTGCCGCTACTCCAACTGTCTGCACACGGGCGAGCCCGGATGTGCGGTATATCTAGCAGTGGTGGATGGCAAGATCGCCCTCTCACGCTATGAAAGCTACCTAAGCATCCTAGACGATACCAACGAAGGGAAGTATCGTTGATTTATAGTTTATAGTTTATAGTTTATAGTTTAAAGGATCGGATTATGAAAAAGATTTTATTATTGCCACTTTTGGCATTTGCAATGCTGTCATGCACAGCTCCTAAAACACAAGAACCTATGCAAAACGAAGTAATCAACGCCATCATGTCACGCCGCAGCATTCGCCAATACCATGCGACTCCTGTGGCTCGCGACACCATGATGCAAATCATGACCTGCGGAATTAATGCCGCTAATGGTCAGAACAAACAGTCGTGGGAAGTGCGTATCATTGACAACCCAGAGAAGATGCAACAAGTTCAAGACCTGATGGTGGCAGGTAACCCTGCTCTACAACCAGAGATGGTACGCGGATGCATGCGCGGTGCACCAGTGATGACCTTTATTGCTCGTGACCTAGGCTACGATTTCTCAGCATACGACTGCGGCCTGCTAGCCGGCAACATGATGTTGGCTGCTCAATCCTTGGGCGTTGGCAGCATCTGCCTGGGCAGCCCCGTGCGTTTTATCAACGATGCACAAAACAGCGCTGAGATTCTTGCACTGCTTGGCTTTAGCGAAAACTACGAACTCTGCCTCTGTGTGGGATTTGGCTATGCGAACGAATCACCCGAAGCTAAACCACGCGATATCAATAAAGTGCAATTCGTAGACTAAGTCGTTTCACTAATAATAACACTAGCCCTCACATCATCCGTGTGAGGGCTTTTTTATCCCCACCTATAACCTATCATCTTTAACCTCTAACCTAAAAAATGCACTTTTCTGCAAAAAAGTGCATTTTTTCTTTCAAACTGACAAGTTTTAGCAGTTTGAAGCAGTACCTTTGCACCCGAAATCAACAAATCACAATGTTTAACTACTAAAAACTCACAGTTATGAACCTATTGCTCACATTACTTATCAGTTTGGCTTCGGCAACAGTAATCACCTTTTGCATTGACATGATTGCACAATTTTGGCACGGCCAAGCATAAAGATACAAAAAAAATAATGACTATTTGCATAAATGCAAAAAAAACATTACCTTTGCAGTCGCGTTGGTAAAACCACACTACACCACACTAAACGTACGCAAAGCGATCGTTTGAGCGCTAGCGAAATAAGCATATTAACAACACTAAATAATACAACTATGGCTGAAGAAAAGAAAAATCCTTCCGTAGAGAAACTCAAGGCATTGCAACTCGCAATGGAAAAAATTGATAAGCAATTTGGTAAAGGCGCCATCATGAAATTGGGCGACGACAAGGTAGAAGATGTACCTGTAATCCCTTCTGGTTCAGTAGGTCTGAACGTCGCACTCGGTGTAGGTGGTTATCCTCGCGGACGTATCGTAGAGATCTATGGTCCAGAATCATCAGGTAAAACCACCCTCGCCATCCATGCTATGGCAGAGGTGCAAAAGCAAGGCGGTATCGCGGCTATCATCGATGCCGAGCACGCATTCGACCGCTTTTATGCAGAGAAACTAGGCGTCAATACCAATGACCTGCTCATCGCACAACCAGACTGCGGCGAACAAGCACTCGATATTGCAGACGAACTCATCCGTAGCGCAGCCGTGGATTTGGTAGTTATTGACTCCGTGGCTGCCCTCACTCCGAAAGCTGAGATTGAAGGCGATATGGGTGACAACAAAGTGGGTCTGCATGCTCGACTCATGTCACAGGCGCTCCGCAAACTGACCGCTACGATCAACAAGACCAATACCACCTGTATCTTTATCAACCAATTGCGCGAGAAGATCGGTGTAATGTTCGGCAACCCAGAGACCACCACCGGTGGTAACGCGCTCAAGTTCTACGCTTCTGTTCGCCTCGACATCCGCAAATCTACCGCTATTAAGGACGGCGACGAGATACTTGGTAATCAAGTTCGCGTAAAAGTCATTAAAAATAAGGTGGCACCTCCATTCAAGAAAGCGGAGTTCGACCTCATGTTCAACGAGGGCATCTCTCGCGTGGGCGAGCTCATCGATATGGGTGTAGAATTGGGTATATTAACCAAATCAGGGTCTTGGTTTAGCTACGATGGCAAGAAACTGGCTCAGGGTCGTGATGCGGCAAAGAACGTTCTCCGCGACAACCCAGAACTCGCCGAAGAGATCGAGAACAAGATCATGGAAGCGCTGAAGAAATAAGACCGTACCAAAGGTGCTGTTAGAAATTAGACCACTACGTTGTTAGAAGTTAGACCCCGGAATCTAACAGCGACAAAGTCGCGATCTAACAGTAAAACGATCTAACATCTAGCAGCGAAGCGTTCTATAAGAATAGCGAAGCGATCTATTCATGAATCAAACCACGCTCATATTATCCCCAGAGAAAGCTCACGACATGGAACAAAAGTTTCGTGTCGTGAAGCGTTCTATTGATGCTCGCCAAAAGCAGCTCAAGGTTCACCTCACCGTGCTCACCGACGAGCATGGCGCACCGCTGCCTAAGGACGCGCCCATCCCGCTCTACGAGCCACCCCATTTTCAAGATGTGCACCATGCGGAGCATAGTGTGGCTATCATCGGTGCAGGTCCTGCTGGCCTATTCGCCGCACTCACGCTCATCGAGCATGGCATTCGTCCAATCATCTACGAACGCGGCAAAGAGGTAGCCGAACGCAAGAAGGACATCGCTACGCTCAACCGCAACCAAGGGCTCAATGCCGAATCCAACTACTGCTTTGGCGAAGGCGGTGCAGGCACTTTCTCCGATGGCAAACTCTTCTCACGCAGCAAGAAACGCGGTAATATGCAGCGCGTCATGGAACTCTTCCATCATTTCGGTGGCGATGACCGCGTATTGTATGAAGCCCATGCCCATATCGGTAGCGACAAACTGCCAACCATCATCCGCCGCATGCGCGAGTGCATCCTCGAACATGGTGGCGAGATCCACTTCTCTACCTGCGTAGATGAACAACTCTTCCGCTCGCTGATAAACAATACTACACCATCCTACACCACTCTACACCACTCTACACGACTCCTTGGCGTCATCCTCGCCATTGGTCACTCCGCCCACGACACCTACCACATGCTGCATGCTAATGGTGTTGCCTTAGCTACGAAAGGATTTGCTATGGGCGTGCGCGCGGAGCACCCACAGGCGCTGATCAATAAACTGATGTACCACGACCCATCGCCCGAACTCATTCGTTTGGTGGGCAATGCCTCATACTCGCTGGTAACACAGGTGCAAGGTCGCGGTGTATATTCCTTCTGCATGTGTCCGGGTGGACACATCGTCCCTGCGGGCAGCGCATTGAATAGTTGTGTGGTCAATGGCATGTCTGCCAGCCACCGCAACTCTCCATACGCCAATTCGGGTATGGTCGTAGAAATTCGTCCCGAGGACCTTCTACAATATCCAATCGGCGGAATGTCGTCCAATAGCCAATATCCGCAAGCAGACCCGCTTGCAGGTCTGCGCTTCCAGCAAGAGCTCGAACGCCTCGCCTTCGAACATGGTGGCGAACCATCCTTAGCTCCTGCCCAACGCTTACGAGATTTCGTGGAGGGCAAAGCGAGCAAGACCCTGCCTGCATGTAGCTATCTGCCGGGCATGGTATCCAGTCGCCTTGACCAATGGCTACCCGAGCATATCGGCAAACGCTTGCAGCAGGGCTTCCGAGATTTCGACCGCAAGTATCGCGGTTTTTTAACCAACGAGGCAGTTATTCTCGGCGTGGAAAGTCGCAGTAGTAGTGCTGTGCGTCTGCCTCGTGATCCCGAGACCCTGCAATCTATCTCGACTCCTCACCTCTATCCTTGTGGCGAAGGTGCAGGCTACGCAGGCGGAATCACTTCTTCCGCATTAGACGGAATCAATGTTGCACTCAAAATCGCCGAAAACATAATTAGATAACCACCCTATACAACACTACACTATACTACACTATACCACACCACCCATATGTTTACACGAACAGTACAACTCATAGGCGAAGATGGTTTTCGTGCATTGCAGAATGCTCGCGTGATACTCTTTGGCGTAGGTGGCGTGGGTGGCTGGTGCGCAGAGACACTTCTCCGCACCGGTATCGGACACCTGACCCTGGTGGATTTCGACAAAGTGGACACCACCAACCTCAACCGTCAAGTGGTGGCTACCCACGAGAATATCGGACAAAGTAAGGTTGTCGAAATGCAAAAGCGACTGCTTTCTATTTGCCCCGCAGCAGATGTTCAAGCCATTGACCGACAATACAATAGCGACACGGCCGACACCTTCAACCTTGCGCAATATGACATCGTGATTGATGCGATAGATATGGTAGATTGCAAGGCCCTACTCCTCTACAAAGCCACCCAGGCAGGCTGCCGCGTGTATTCGAGCATGGGAGCAGGTCGCAAAACCGACCCGCAGAAGATTCGCACCGCCGAATTTTGGAAAGTGCAAGGTTGCCCTCTCGCGCGCGCATTGCGTACCAAAATGAAAAAGGCAGGACTAATGCCTGCCTCTAAGATTCAATGTGTCTATTCCGAAGAGATTGCGAGTGAAAAAGGTACCCTTGCTCCTGTAGTCGGCGTCTTCGGCATGACTATTGCTGCCATGGTCATAGAGCATCTCGCTCAACAAAATTCTTGAAATAATCTTACTAGTGCTACTAGTTTAACTAGCACCACTAGTCCTCTAGCTAAAACTGCTCCGCGTAGGTACATCCCTCACGCCAGCGAGAACAGCCATAACGAGTACGACCTCGAATAATAGTACCGCGTCCACAGACTGGACAACGCATCCCCGACTTATCTGCTTTTACCTCATGCACGACCTCAGCGGTCATCTGCTTGAGTTCATCCAAGAAATTTTTCGCCTGATAATCACCACGCTCAATAGCACGGAGCTTCTTCTCCCATAGTCCTGTCAGCTCTGCCGACTTGAGCAAAGGCGAAATGATAGTTTGTATCAGGTTGATACCCAGCGGAGTAGCATGGATATTTTTCTTCTCGCGAACGATATACTTGCGTTGGAAGAGTTTCTCAATGATAGCCGCACGCGTACTTGGACGACCAATACCATTCTCCTTCATCGCATCACGCAGTTCTTCATCCTCCACCGTCTTGCCAGCTGTTTCCATAGCACGCAGCAAAGTAGCTTCGGTATAATATTTAGCAGGAGTGGTGGTCTTCTCTTGCAATTGTGGCTCATGAGGACCAGACTCGCCTTGCACAAAAGCAGGCAGGCTCTTTTGCTCCTCTTGTGGCTCATCATCCTGTTTTTCTTTGGCAAAGACCTCACGCCAACCCATCTTGAGAATTTGGCGACCTGTTACCTTGAAATCAATCTCGCCTGCCCTGGCAAGTACAGTTGTGTTCGACACCTCGCAATCGGGATAGAAAGCAGCAATAAAACGCAATGCCACTAGATTATACACCTTGCGTTCCAGCTCCGAGAGATTGTCTGGTCGTTGTCCTGTAGGGATAATAGCATGGTGGTCAGTGACCTTCTTGTTGTCAAAAACCTTCTTGGACTTGGGCAAACTACCTGCACCTTTCTTGCCATCCGCCTTAAGTGGAAGCAGTGGGGCTACTTGTGGAAAATAATCCTTTATTCCCTGCAAGGTAGCAGGTACTTTAGGATAAATATCGTCGCTCAAATAGGTAGTATCCACACGCGGATAGGTGGTCACATGCTTCTCGTATAGGCTTTGAATAATCTTCAGCGTGTCATCTGCCGAAAGGCTGAACTTCTTATTACACTCCACCTGCAAGGAGGTGAGGTCAAAGAGTCGAGGAGCATACTCTGTACCTTTCTTCTTTTCTACTGAGGTAATCTCCAATGGCAGATCCTTGATTGAATCCACCAATGCTTGCCCTTGTTCTAGCGAAGTGATGGCATAATCATCTTCTTCTACTGGCAGCTGGGCTGAAAAAGTGGTATCGCGATAAATAGTCTTGAGTTCCCAATAGGTGCGAGGCACAAAGTTCTCTATCTCTTGTTGCCGCTTGACAATCAGCGCCAAGGTGGGTGTCTGTACGCGTCCTATACTCAGCACCTGACGATCCTTGCCCACCCCTTTTGCAAAACGTAGCGTGTACGCGCGCGTTGCGTTCATGCCCAACAGCCAATCGCCTATAGCACGCATCATGCCCGCCTCATAGAGATGTTGATACTCACTCTGATCCTTCAACTTCTGAAATCCCTCACGGATAGCATCTTCGGTAAGAGAAGATATCCACAATCGCTTCACAGGAACCTTGCAACCTGCTTTCTGATACACCCATCGCTGGATCAGTTCTCCCTCTTGCCCGGCATCACCACAGTTGATCACCTCATCAGCCTTAGCAATAAGATCCTTGATCGTATTAAATTGTTTCAAGATACCCTTATCATCCGTAACCTTGATTCCAAATCGCATAGGCACCATGGGCAACGAGGACATGTTCCAGCCTTTCCATTGTTCGCTGTATTCGTGCGGATCGAGTAGTGCGCAGAGATGACCAAAAGTCCATGTCACGCAGTAGCCGTTGCCCTCCATATAACCGTCGTGCTGGGTATTAGCTCCCAGCACGCGCGCTATATCTCGTCCTACAGACGGTTTTTCGGCCACACACAGAATCATAACTATATATTAGCGTTTAGTGCTTTTTACATTTTGACCATAGCCATAACCATAGCCATAACCTATCTTTTTCGCATCAACACCATTGAGAACTGCTACCATTTTAGGTAAACGTTGTTGCTCGTGTGTCTGATTAAGGAAGTCTACTAATTCGAATGTAGTATAGTTAGCACGGGTAACATATACAGTCATATCCACCAAACGACTCAGCAAGAAAGTATCACTAACCATTGCCACTGGTGCAGAGTCAACCACTATATAATCATAACGGTTACGCAATTCCACAAACAATTCATCCAATCGATTGCTTTGTAGTAATTCACTTGGATTGGGAGGTATGATACCAGCAGGTATCACATCAAGACGTGTAATATTAGTAGATACGATGATATCATCAATACCATATGCAGAATCCGCCAAATAACTAGTCAAAGATCCATTCGTTGGCAAATCCAAATAACTAGCCAACATTGGTTTACGAATATCCAGACCTACTAATGCGACCTTCTTGCCAAGAAGTGTCATGGATATTGCCAAATTGGTAGCCACATAAGATTTACCTTCACCATTGATACTAGAAGTGACAAGAACGATTGGAGTTTTAGCAGTAGAAGGCTGCATAAAACTCATGTTAGTACGCAATGTACGGAACAACTCAGCAGATACAGAATTCTCCCCCTCTCGCACTGCAATATGTTCTCCGCGATGATTCTTGACGAGAACACCTGCAAACGGTATTTTTATTCGCTTCTCCAATTCCTTAGCTTCATGTGATATGCGGTTATTCAACATATCATATACGATCATCATACCTACAGGAAAAACAAGTCCTAACATCATGCACAACAAGAGAATCATCTTCAAATGTGGTCGTATTATATTATAATCCGACTGTGGTTTTGTGACCATCTTGGCAGGGACCACAGCTGCAGCCATCAACATGGCATTCTCTTCGCGTTGTTGGCAGATGAACAAATACATTCTCTCGAGAAACTCTTTTTCGCGCAGCATCTTCTCATAATTTCTCACTTGGTCAGGCATATCACTACGCTTTTTGCTAGCAAGCTCGAAATGTTTTTCAGAGTCTTGTTTGGATATCAACAAAGCTTTTTGTAGGTTTTCTACCGAACCTATTATATTCGCGCGAAGTACAACTAATTGCTCATCCATCTGATCTCTTAGAGGGTTTTCAGCCTTCAATGTACGCTCTAGTCGCATTCGCTTAAGCATCAGCGAATTATATTCCTCAATAGCAGCCATCAAAGCCATATCTGTGCCAGCCATTCCAGATGGTATAACTGTAGAGCCATTATGTTGGTATTTAGTTGACAGCGAAGTAAATGTCGTAGGCAATAAGTAGTCCTTATTAGCATCTTCTTTCATAAAATCACACAAGAAATTGATCCAATTTAATTGTGTTTCGATTTCTGCCAACTGTTTGCGGTATTCCATATTCTCTGTCAAGAACAATTCCGCCTCTACTTCAGGATCAAGGATGCCATACTTGGCTTGATATTGTGCAGCTCGCTCTTCGGCTTGCATCAGGTCTCCTTCAATCATCCGCAAACGCTCGTTGATAAAATCTGCAGTATTATTTGCCATCATATTTTTATCTACGATAGCATCATAATTGTACAGTTCCACCAATCTACCAATATAATTCTTAGCTCTGGATGGGATATCTGTGATGGAGGAGATTTGAATTATTTTAGAATCTTTCTTTGCAGCCGATACATGCACCTTGTTCCTATATATATTAACGGCGGTGGTCAATGGATATATCTTGATTCTATATTGATTTCCGATCTCTACCGCCTTTGGATTGTTTATATCAAGTGAGAGTATTCCTGCACATGTTTCGATCGACTCCGACAGATTTGAAACAACATGCTTACTAGATTGGCGTTTACCATATTTTACTTTTACGACATAATTATCATCACGGACTTTCACCTCTATGCTAACGGGACGAGTAAGCGTGTCTAAATATAAAGGAGAACAAGCAACAGATAAATCAGATGCAGGATACTGACCTCTCCATTTCAAGAAATCTTTCTTTCTATAATCAAATTGCAGATTTAAATCGGATATTACATTGGCCACAATATCACGGGATGTTAAGATTGCTATCTCATCATCAACCAACTTGAGACCTCCCATACCCATCATGCTCAACATTTCTGTTTGCATGAAAGCACTACCATTATCCTCATCTCGGAGCATAATTTCTGCTTTCACCTCAAACTCGTTAGGTGTAGAAAAAAACACATATAATCCTATCACCATAAAGACGGCACAACTGGCCACAAACCAGTACCAGTTCTTTAACAAACGAGTAATCCACGCACGAATATCTATTCCTTGAGATTGATTTTGTATCATGATTTTGAAGTATGTTATTTTGAAAGATTTATAAATGTCCAGTTGCAGATAACACAGAAACAACCACCGTGGTCGCGCTAGAAAGCGTACCTACCAAACTCAGCCACAGACTCAATGACTGGTTGCTAGTAGTTCGTGCCTGATTAGGCTCGATATACACCACATCATTTTGCTGTAAATAGAAGTAGGGCGATGTAAATATATCTTCTGATTGCAGATTCAAGCGAGCAAACTCTATCTTTCCATTATTTTCGCGGGTGATAAGGATGTTATCACGGCGACCATACTGCGTCAAGTCCCCTGCAGCTCCTAAAGCCTCTAACAGGGTCATGCCCCCATTATTTAGCGGATAAGAACCCGGATTTTTGACCTCGCCCAATACAGTAACCTTCGCATTTAAAAAACGCATGGATACAATCGGATTATTCAATTGACCTTGCAATCTACCTTTGATCATATCTATCACTTCAGATTGGGTCATACCCACAACATGTAGTTTCCCCAAAACAGGAAAATCAATATCACCATTTGCATCTACAGTATAATATTGGAATGATGGTGTAGTGGGGATATTCTCACTAGTAGGGGTAGCATAAGCCACATTAGGGAGATTGTACGGCAAAACAGCTTCTGGGTCAAGCGCAGACACTGTTATCACCAAAGCGTCGGTGATTTTAACCCTAGTCTCCGGTTGAGTTTGCATATTTTTATTAATCTCATTGACACTCTCCGAAGTCACATCACGAAGATAAGCCAACTGTTTACGAGAGACACAAGAACACATTAGTACCACAACTAGTAGCACAAAAATACACTTTTTCTGAAACATAAATTTCACGATTTTACAATTACAAATCTTTAGCCTACAAAGGTAGTATATTTTATTTACATACGCAAATTTTTTGGTACAAAATTATTTTTTCCACAAAAAAGCAAGAAATATTTTGCCATTTCAAAAAAAAGTAGTACCTTTGCACGCTTTTTCGGCTTTTGGGCTCCAAAGTAGCGCTGCTGAGGGGACGGATGATACCTGTCATAGGTATGCCAACGTCGAGGACTCTGCATCTCGCCTGACCGATGTAAATCATTAAAAAACATTTAAGTAAATGTACGCAATTGTAGAAATGCAAGGCCTCCAATACCGTGTTGAGGCTGGCAAAAAACTCTTTGTTAACCGCATGGCAGCTGAGAAGGGTGCTGAGGTAACATTCGAGAAAGTGCTTCTCGTTGACAACAACGGTGAGGTAAAAGTAGGTACCCCAGTAGTAGAGGGTGCAAAAGTGGTTTGCGAAGTACTCGATAACGAGTGCCGCGGCGAGAAAGTTCTCGTATTCCACAAAAAACGCCGCAAAGGCTATCGTAAATTAAACGGCCATCGTCAAGATTTGACCAATCTCGTAGTTAAAGAGATCGTTTTGGCTTAATTGTTTAACCTTTTTAAAAGCAAAGTTTAAGAGATATGGCACATAAGAAAGGTGTCGGTAGTTCCAAGAACGGCCGTGAATCAGAAAGCAAACGACTTGGTGTAAAGATCTTTGGTGGTCAATTCGCTAAAGCTGGTAACATCATCGTACGTCAACGTGGTACTGTACACAACCCAGGCGAGAACATCGGTATGGGTTCTGACCACACTCTTTTCGCTCTTACAGATGGTATCGTATGCTTCCAAAAGAAGCGTAACAACAAGTCATACGTTTCCATCCAACCGATTGCAGAGGCGTAATCGGCAAGAGAAAACTAACCCTAATTTCTCCTACCGATTGCTTCGGCAGTTGGCAGGAGAAATTTGTTTTTATGAATTCAAATTCATAATTCAAAATTCTAAATTAGCATGCTGACTTTAAAACAAATTTACGACAATAAAGCCGCCATCATCGCGGGCCTAGAAAAGAAACATTTTGCTAATGCTGCTGAGACTATTGAGCAAGTTATCGCTCTAGACACCGAGCGCAAAGCAGCACAACAAAAGAAGGATGCGGCTTCAGCGGAGATGAATAAGATCTCCAAATCTATTGGTGCGCTTATGGCACAAGGAAAAAAAGAAGAGGCTGAGGCTGCCAAAGCACAAACAGGTGCTCTCAAGCAGGCTATACCTGGCTACGAACAAGAGATGGCAAAAGCTGAAGAGGCTTTAACCTCCCTTCTTCTCACCATCCCTAACGTGCCTTACGACCTCGTACCAAACGGCGGAAGCGCCGAGGATAACCTCGTGGTGAAAATTGGCAACTGGGCAAACCAACCAATGATTGACGCACTCGCTCAAAACGGTACTATCGCTATACGCGATTGGGATACTGCTACAGACGAACAAATTGCAAACAACGACAAACTCCCACACTGGGAATTGGCGAAGAAATACAACCTCATCGATTTTGACCTTGGCGTAAAAATCTCTGGTGCTGGTTTCCCTGTATATATAGGTTTAGGCGCACGCCTACAACGCGCGTTGATCAACTTCTTCTTGGCAGAGGCAAACAAGGCAGGATATACCGAGATTATGCCTCCTACAGTGGTCAACCAAGCTAGTGGTTATGGCACAGGACAACTCCCTGACAAAGAGGGACAAATGTACCATTGTCAATTAGACGATCTCTACCTCATCCCAACAGCAGAAGTACCAGTTACTAACATCTATCGCGATGTCATCCTCGAAGAGGCACAACTCCCAATCAAGAACTGCGCTTACACCCAATGTTTCCGCCGCGAGGCAGGCTCATATGGTAAGGATGTACGTGGTTTAAACCGTTTGCACGAGTTTAGCAAGGTGGAGATCGTTCGCATCGACACCCCAGAGCATTCAGATGTAAGCCACAAAGAAATGTTGGAGCATGTAGAGGGTCTTCTGCAAAAACTCGAACTCCCTTATCGCGTTCTTCGTTTGAGTGGTGGTGACATGTCTTTTACCGCAGCACTCTGCTACGACTTTGAGGTATATTCTGAGGCACAACATCGCTGGTTAGAGGTGTCTTCTACATCCAATTTTGACACCTATCAAGCCAACCGTTTGCACTGCCGTTATCGCCGAACAGAAGATAAGAAAGTCACTCTGGCTCACACACTTAACGGCTCTGCACTTGCGTTGCCTCGTATCGTGGCTGCATTGTTAGAGAACAACCAAACACCTGAGGGCATCCGCATCCCAGCCGCCCTTCAACCATACATGGGATGTGACATGATCAAGTAAGAAAACACTCATAAACAACTCAAATCGCACATTTTGTAAGCAAACCCTTGCAGATGTGCGATTTTTTTTGTAACTTTGCACCCAAATTCTATTTGGGTGATTATGATTGAGATTTTAAAATACTGCATTCCTGCTCTTTGCGTCCTTCTAGCGACATGCCTTGTCATGCATAAATTCTACAAAAGTGAGGCAGAAAAACGCCTTTGGGAACTCAAGCGCCTCTCACAAAAAGAGATTTCTCCATTGCGCATGCGAGCGTATGAGCGTTTGGCATTGCTGCTTGAGCGCACGACACCAGAACATATGCTTATTGATCTCAATTTGGCGGAAATGACCCCCTTGCAAGTGCAAGCACATCTGATGCACACCATTCGTCAGGAGTATGACCATAATCTCAGCCAGCAAATCTATGTTAGCGATGAAGTGTGGGATTTGGTTGAAAATGCAAAAAACCAAACTATTGCATTTGTTAACAGCATTGCTCAACAAACACCTACAGAAAGTAGTTCATTAGACTATGCTAAAACGCTCATTACAGCCTATCGCACCAACGGCGATACGCCCAATGATATTGCACTGCAAGCACTCAAAAACGAAGCGAAGACATTATTGTGATTAAGTATGGTTCAGGTAGTTCAAAATAGTTTAAAATGGTTCAAAATGGTCCAAAGTAGTGTTTTGCTACTTGTTCTTTTTTGTCTGTTTGCTGCCTGCGAACCAGACACCGCATGCCACCAAGAGTTAGGCTCTGCGGTACAAATTACCTTGTCGGCAGATTCAATCACTTCGTCAGGCGACACTATTTACTACACCCAATGGGATAGTATAGCCGTGGTAGGCATCGGTAGCAACATCGGCATGCGGGACAAAGGTGTTAAAGTAATGGCATTAGAACTGCGACCTGACACCAATCTGACAGCCTACCTGATGTTCTATCACAATCAAATAGATACACTCTATATTCAGCACACCCCTCGTCAGCAGTTTATCAGTTTGGCTTGCGGTTGTGCAGTATATCACACCATTACCGCAGCATGGTCAACCGACCCGCGCGTGGATAGCGTAAGTGTCATCAATGCGAGTGTAGAAACTGTTGCACAAGACAATCTGTGTATTTACCTGCATGAATAGACTGTTGCTCATAGTATCCCTCTGCTGCATCGCATTATGCGCGAGCGCGCGCGAGTATGCAGACACCGCTGTATATCAGGGCTTGAGCGTGAAGTTGGATATAGGGAACTCCGTTCTCGAGTTAGCACGTTCTGCAGGAAAGATACAAAGTTATGAAGCAGCCATCAATGTGCGCCTTGCTAAACGCTTCTACCCTACTCTTGAAGCAGGATATGCATTGGCGAAGCGTGGCGCAGATGGTGGAATGCACAAAGGGCAAGGTGGTTTTGGTCGCTTGGGTATGGATTTAGCAGTAATAAAGAAAGGTGCATCGGAGAATAATATGCTAGTTGGTTTGCGCTTTGGTGGTGCATATCAAAACTACGACCTTACGAATGTCAAACTGCATAGTGATTATTGGGGAGAGCAACTACTGAATTTCTACGACCAACAGCGTTTTGATTGCTGGGGAGAGATAGTAGCGGGTTGTCAGGTGCAAGTATATAAGGGTTTTCAGATGGGATGGTATATTCGCATGAAACTCCTATTCACACGCAATGCCAAAGAGGGAGAAGTGATGCCATACTATATTCCTGGTTTGGGTTTCCGCAAGGATTTCAATTGGGGATTCAACTACTACCTCGCATATAAATTTTAACCAACAATACTACACAGCCCACTTGTGGGCACTACACAATGCTAAACAATACAACAGATACAATCATGAATTCAAAACAACTAATGACAAAAGCGGCAGATAACATCCGTATCCTTGCCGCAGCAATGGTCGAGAAGGCCAAGAGTGGTCACCCAGGTGGCTCAATGAGTGGAGCAGACTTCGTACAAGTGCTTTACTCTGAGTTCCTTATCCACGACCCAGAGAACCCATGTTGGGAGGCGCGCGACCGCTTCTTCCTCGATCCTGGTCACATGTCACCCATGCTCTATGCACAACTCTGCATGACAGGTCACTTCACCATGGACGAACTCAAGCAACTCCGCCAATGGGGCAGTGTGACTCCTGGTCACCCTGAGCGCAATGTAGAGCGCGGCATCGAGAACACCTCCGGTCCTCTTGGTCAAGGTCACACGTTCGCTGTAGGTGCAGCTATCGCCGCTAAGTGGTTCAACGCTCGTTATGGTGAGATCCACAACCCAACCATATATGCATTCATCTCTGATGGTGGTATCCAAGAGGAAATTAGCCAAGGCGCAGGCCGAATGGCAGGTCACCTCAAGCTCGACAACCTCATCATGTACTACGACTCCAACGAGATTCAGCTCTCGACCTCCTGCAATGAGGTAAGTTCTGAGAACGTAGCCATGAAGTACGAGGCATGGGGTTGGTATGTACAAGACATCGATGGTCACGATCCTGACGCTATCCGCCAAGCTATCATCAACGCACAAAACGAGAAAATTCGTCCTTCGCTTATCATTGGTCACACCTCTATGGGTAAAGGTTGTGTGAATGCAGAAGGCACAAGTTGGGAAGGCAAGACCTCTACCCACGGTCAACCACTCAGCAAGTCTGGCGCTAGCTTTGAAGCAACAGTTAAGAACCTCGGTGGCGACCCTGAGAACCCATTCCAGATCTTCCCTGACGTACAAGCGCTCTTCGATAAACGCGCTGAGGAGCTTCGTGAGATTACCAACCAACGCTATGCGGCTTACCACGAGTGGAAAGAGGCTAATCCATTGGCTGCTAACGAGTACGAGACTTTCATGAGCGGCGAGACACCTTGCCTTGACTGGAGTTTGCTCCAACAAAAAGACAATGTCGCTACCCGTACCGCTTCTGCTTCTGCCCTCGCCTTCCTCTCTGAGCATGTCGGCAACATGATTGTATCCTCCGCCGACCTTTGCAACTCAGATAAGACCGACGGATTCCTCAAGCATACCCATGTCATCACAGCCGATGACTTCACCGGTCGCTTCCTCCAATCAGGTGTGAGCGAACTCACCATGGCTTGCGTATGCATCGGTATGGCGCTCCACGGTGGTATCATTCCTGCTTGCGGAACATTCTTCGTATTCTCTGATTACATGAAACCTGCTATCCGTATGGCGGCGTTGATGGAGATTCAGATGATGTTCGTTTGGAGCCACGACGCTTTCCGCGTAGGTGAAGATGGTCCAACCCACGAACCAGTAGAGCAAGAAGCACAAATCCGTTTGATGGAAAAACTCCACAACCACTCTGGCCGTCCAAGCGTGATGGTACTCCGTCCTGCTGATGCTGAGGAGACTACCGCTGCATGGAAGATGGCGATGGAGAATATCTATACCCCAACTGCCCTTATCCTCTCTCGCCAAGATGTTACCTCTGTGCCTAACACTTCAGAGGCAGGCGTGAAGAAAGGCGCGTATATCGTAAGCAAAGATGAGAACCCACAAGTGGTGATGATTGCTTCAGGTAGTGAGGTTTCTACCCTCATGGCAGGAGCAGAGCTCCTTCGTGCTGAGGGTGTTCGTCTCCAAATCGTGAGTGTACCTTCAGAGGCTATCTTCCGTCAACAAGACAAGGCTTACCAAGCAGAGGTGTTGCCACAAGGTGTAGCACGTTTTGGTTTGACCGCAGGTTTGCCATGCAATCTCGAAGGCCTTGTAGGCGAACACGGTACCGTTTGGGGACTCAACTCCTTCGGTTTCTCTGCACCATACAAAGTGCTCGACGAGAAACTCGGCTTCACCGCAGAGAATGTATATAACCAAGTGAAACAACTCCTTGCGTCTAACATCTAACAGCGTAAGCGGTCTAACATCTAACTTCTAAAAATTATGGACTATAATTTTTCCGATATTGAAAAGAAATGGCAAGCCGAATGGGCTAAGGCTGGTACTTACTGCGTAAGCAACCAAAGCGACAAAAAGCCATTTTATGTGCTTGATATGTTCCCTTACCCATCGGGCGCAGGTTTGCACGTAGGTCACCCTCTCGGCTATATCGCCAGCGATATCTATAGCCGTTACAAACGCCTTCAGGGCTTCAATGTCCTCCACCCAATGGGCTTTGACTCATATGGTTTGCCTGCGGAGCAATATGCTATCCAAACAGGTCAACACCCAGAGAAAACAACCATGGAGAATATCGCTCACTACATTGAGCAACTCCAAAAGATTGGTTTCAACTACGATTGGGATCGCGAGGTGAAGACTTGCAACCCTGACTTCTACAAGTGGACACAATGGGCATTTATCCAAATGTTCAACTCCTACTTCGATACCTCTTTGCAGAAGGCGCAACCTATCAGCAAACTCATTGAGAAGTTTGAGCAAACCGACCCTACATGGGCTACCCTCACTGAGAAAGAGCAACAAGAGCGCCTTATGAACTATCGTATCGCGTACCTCGCTGATACCAAGGTAAACTGGTGCCCACAACTCGGTTGTGTGCTTGCCAACGACGAGGTGAGCGAAGGACTGTCTGTTCGTGGTGGTTACCCTGTAGAGCAACGTGTGATGCGCCAATGGAACCTCCGCGTGAGTGCCTATGCGCCACGCCTCCTCCAAGGTCTTGATACCGTGGATTGGACCGACTCCCTCAAGGAGACCCAACGCAACTGGATTGGTCGCAGCGAGGGTGCTGAGATGCGTTTTGCTATCAAAGGTCAAGACGAACCATTCACCATCTTCACTACCCGCGCAGATACCGTGTATGGTGTGACCTTCATGGTGTTGGCTCCAGAGAGTGAGTATGTGGCTCGTGTGACTACTGAGGAGCAAAAAGCAGAGGTAGAAGCCTACCTCCAAATGGTGAAGAATCGTACCGAGCGTGAGCGTATAGCTGACCGCCGTGTGACGGGTGTCTTCACCGGTTCGTATGCTATCAACCCTCTCACCAAAGCGGAGATACCTATCTATATAAGTGACTATGTACTTAGCGGTTATGGTACAGGTGCGATCATGGCAGTTCCTGCACACGATAGCCGTGACTATGCTTTCGCTAAGCACTTCAACTTGCCTATCATCCCACTTATTGAGGGTGCAGATGTTAGCGAACAGAGCTTCGATGCCAAAGAGGGTGTGATGATCAATTCGGGTTTCCTCAACGGCATGCAAGTCAAAGACGCTATCCAAGCGATGAAGGAGCATATCACCAACACCGGCCTCGGTCGTGTGAAAGTGAACTACCGTCTCCGCGATGCGGTCTTCAGCCGTCAACGCTACTGGGGCGAACCATTCCCTGTTTATTACAAGGACGGTATGCCATACATGCTCCCAGAAGAGTGTTTGCCACTCCTCTTGCCTGAGGTATCTGACTTCAAACCTACCACCACAGGCGAGCCTCCTCTTGGCAATGCCGACCTCTGGGCGTGGGACGAGAAGAACAACCAAGTAGTTAGCAAATCGTTGATTGATAATGTCAATGTCTTCCCACTCGAACTCTGTACCATGCCTGGTTTTGCAGGTTCGTCTGCGTACTACCTCCGCTATATGGATAATCACAACGATGCAGCGCTCGTGGGTAAAGAAGCTAACGACTATTGGCGTCAGGTCAACCTATATATCGGTGGTACCGAGCACGCTACGGGTCACTTGATTTATAGCCGCTTCTGGAATAAGTTCCTCTATGACCTCGGCTATATTTGCGAGGATGAGCCATTCCGCAAACTCATCAACCAAGGTATGATTCAAGGTCGCTCTAACTTCGTTTATCGTTATATTGGCGAAGGCGCAACGGGCAACCTCTTTATCAGCTACAACCTCATCGACAACCCAGAGTACAAAGATAAGGTACAACCTATCCACGTAAACGTGAATATCGTCAAGAACGATGTTTTGGACATTGACGCCTTCCGCAACTGGATGCCTGAGTTTAAGAATGCGGAGTTTGTCTTTGCAGACGGCACTTCTATTGAGGATAATCCTTATATCGGCTCGCCAATGTATCCAAAGCAATACATTTGCGGTTGGGCAGTGGAGAAGATGTCTAAATCTATGTTCAATGTCGTGAACCCAGACGATGTGGTAGCTAAGTACGGTGCGGATACTTTGCGCTTGTATGAGATGTTCCTCGGTCCACTCGAGATGTCCAAACCTTGGGATACCAACGGTATCGATGGCGTACACCGCTTCTTGCGCAAGTGGTGGAACATGTTTGAGACCCTCTCCAACGACGAGCCAACAGCAGAGGAACTTCGCTCATTGCACAAACTCATTAAGAAGATTACTTGGGATATTGAGAACTTCTCGTTCAACACTTCTATCCCTGCCTTCATGATTGCGCAAAACGAACTGCAAGCCCTCAAGTGCAATAAGGTTGAGATTCTTAAAACCTTTGCTATCTTGCTTGCTCCATACGCTCCTCACATTGCAGAAGAAGCATGGCATCTTTGTGGCGAAACAACTTCTGTTTGCCATGCAGAGTGGCCAGCGTGCAACGAAGCATACTTGGTAGAATCAACACAGAAGTACCCTGTTCAGTTCAATGGTAAGGTTCGCTTCACGATTGAGGTTGCAAAGGACACTCCACGCGAGGAGGTTGAGAAGATTGTCATGTCTCACGAGCTGACCGCCAAACAATTGAACGGCGCCGCTCCAAAGAAAGTCATCGTCGTTCCTGGTAAGATTGTCAATATCGTGATGTAAGGTTACACCTTATATATAATATAGAAAATGCACTCCTCTCAGAGTGCATTTTCTATATAAAGCAAGACATTATTAAATATCATTGTATGTATTTTGATTCTTCTCCTGTTCCATCAAAACAGTATTTATTCTATCTTCATATCCAATACATACTTGACACCATTTTGTTATTTCTACGACAATAGAACCTTTATCTAACTCCCAAAATGAAATAAAGTTGCACTTTTCACTTTTTACTCCTGTCATTTCATAACCATCTCCTTCATAATATGGCTTGCTAAAGAAATTATATTGATCTTTTGGCTTACCATATTTGTTTGTAAATGCCTCCACGCTATTGGTATAGTCAGATTTTAGAGAATACCAATTATTTTCTTGCTCTGGTAGATAAACTTTAACTAATCTTACAATTTTGGAATTTGGAGTCGTAAGTATATAGATCTCGCAATTACTATATCCCATAAAACTTCCTTTCATAATAGCTCCATTTGCAGTATCTAGATACTTTTTTAACGTAAAACCTTGTGTTTCCATTTTACTTACAAACTCTTGAAGCGAACCATTCAATTCTACACCCTTGAATGTCATATGTCCTTCAGCAGACATCGTAACTGATGCTATTACAAGCATCAAACAAAGTAATTTAGTTTTCATAAGTGATTATATTTTTTTTTGCCTACTCTTTGTCGGATTTTCGGCTCACTCCGTTATTAATTTATTGTTATTTATATATACAAAAAGCGTGAACTTTCGTTCGCTTCATTTGATTACTTGAGGTCTTCGACTACCTAACACTTCAAATTATGCACAAAAGCTCACGCCATAGCGTGAGCGTTCATAGGCTTGTGCTTGAAGTGTTTACATTGAAGTTGTCGAAGTTTCAAGTAATCAAGTTTGGCTTATAACGCTATATTTAATATGTCTTTGCACCGACGCTTCGGCGCCATTTATTGGCGGTTTTATCCTTTCCGCCCACAAAAGTACAACATTTTTTTGAATTGTGCAAAAATATAATGAGGATTTCTAGAAATTTTATATTTGTCTATAAGTTTTCCAACGGATTACATTAACTAGTATTATATCATTCTATAGGTTATAGAATAAAAAATCATTACTTCTCTTGCAGATGCAAGAAAAAAACTGTACCTTTGCAGAATGAAAGCAGTTTACATTCACGGTTTCGCAGGCTCTATTCACTCCGAGACAATTACTAATTTTCGTAAATATTATCCTGAATTGGAATGGTGTCCACTGGAAGTGGATCACCATGTTGAGGAGTCGGTGAAGAAGATTAATGAATATATTAAGGCGAATGCGGATGTTCAGTATTTGATAGGCAGTTCGTTAGGCGGTTTCTATGTGTTATGTGCCGATTTTTCGGGCAGAAAAATAGTAATTAATCCCGTACTGAATCCGATGTCTTCGCTGAAGAAAGCAGTGGGTGTAAACAAATATCGTGGTCGTCGCGAAAATGGCGAGACGGAGTTCAAACTCACTATGCAAGATTTATTCCGTTTCAAGAATTTCAAACCCAAGGACACGCCTAATACCATCTGTCACTATACTCCCCATGATCCCAACCTCGGTGAGGACATCAAACGCGAATATCAAAAATTCTTTTCGAATGCAGAAATGACCCCTCATTTGAGGAGTCATTTCACAGACGAGCACTATATCAAGCATAAGCTGAAAGACGCGCTCCTATAAATCTAAGTAGTTGGATTAACCCTTTTGGTTGTAATCCTCATTGAGAAGATTCATCGCTTTCATAAACTTATGAATAAAGATGAAAGGACCAATAAAGACAAGAGAACCTAATACATTCCACAACCAGAAATCTGACGCATCAAACTCATAAGTGATACCACGTCGCTCTAATTCCTTGCCGACACGACCGCAAATTTTGTGACACCAAACGAAAGGGTAGATGCCCAATGTTAACCAAGAAAAAACAAAAACCATTAAACAATAATGCATGGTTTGCTTGCCATCATGTCTGCTAGCAATAAGATTGATTTCACCTGAAATTTTAGAATAAACTACCAAAGGATAAATTCCCAAAGTAATAAAACCTAATAGCAACATTTTGAGCAAACCACGATTGGTAGGTAGTTGCATTGCAGGAACAGAATTAGTTGTTTCCATAGTATTAAAATAAATCGTTAGGCCTACTCTTTAAGGATTTTCGGCTATCTCCATACATTTTTCGTTGGCAAAGGTATATTTTTTTTTGCAATTACGCAAGATTTTTGCAAAAAATCAAACTTTTGTTAGTTTTTTTTGTTAATTCCCAAATTTTGTAGTACCTTTGTTGCTCATTTTGGAATTAACTAAACAACATCAATGAAAGTACTTAAGTTTGGAGGAACCTCCGTAGGATCAGTAGAAAGTATTCGTCAGATACAACAAATCATTGCTCAGCAGAGTGATGATTGTGTGGTAGTTGTCAGTGCCTTAGGCGGCATAACAGACCAATTGCTACATGCTGCACACCTAGCATTGCAGGCAGATGACACCTATATGGAGGTATATCAGACGATTCGCCAACGCCACTTAGATATGGCTAACTCGCTGATTGACAACATGACGACGCGTCAGATGCTATGCCACGAGTTGGAAAACATCTTAGACGAATTACGTTCAATCCTCTTTGGTGTCCACCTAGTAAAAGACTTAAGTGCGAAGTCTGAAGCTGCTATTGTGAGCTATGGCGAGCAATTGAGTAGTCGCATTGTGACAGCAGCTCTTCCTGGAGCTGTTCGCAAAGATTCCTTGCAATTTATTCGTACCGATCATAAGCAGGGACAAGTACTGCTGCACACTGAAGCAACAGAACAATTAGTGCGAAAGGCTTTTAGTCCACTGCCCCATTTGACGGTATGTCCTGGTTTTATATCCCGCGATACGCAGACGGAGGAGATTACCAATCTTGGCCGTGGAGGTAGCGATTACACCGCATCCATCTTGGCAGCAACTCTTGGCGCAGAAGTTCTTGAAATATGGACGGATGTTGACGGATTTATGACTGCAGATCCTCGCCTGATCCCTAATGCGTACACTATCAAGAGTTTAAGCTATGTAGAAGCGTCTGAATTATGTCACTTTGGAGCTAAGGTAGTATATCCTCCTACGATATACCCTGCATGCGCAAAGAATATTCCAATCCGCATATTGAACACCTTTAGTCCAAGTAACGCGGGAACGATTATTCAATCCAAACCAGAGGATAGCACTCGCTATGTACGCGGTCTGAGTAGCATCCGCGATGTGGCACTGATCACTGTTTCTGGTCTCTCAATGGTAGGTGTAATTGGTGTTAACCAACGCATTTTCAGCGCATTAGCTGCAGGAGGCATATCTGTATTCCTCGTAAGTCAGACCTCTTCTGAGAATTCAACCACCTTGGGCGTTCAAGAGAAAGACTGCGATAAGGCAGTAGAAGTACTCACACGAGAGTTTGCAAAAGAAATCAAGGTAGGATCAATGTACCCCATGTTGGTACAACAAGGCTTAGCAGCCGTAAGTATTGTAGGTGAGAACATGCACAATATGCCCGGTATAGCAGGCAAACTATTTGGTACTTTAGGTAGAAACGGTATTAGCGTGATTGCTTTTGCACAAGGCGCGACAGAGACAAATATCTCATTTGTGATCCCGGCACAACAACTAAGCAAGACGATGAATGTATTGCATGACTCGTTCTTCCTGAGCGAGAACAAGGTGTTGAATGTATTTATTTGTGGTATTGGTACCGTAGGTGCGCAACTGCTGGAGCAGATCAAACAGCAATACGAAACACTCCTCACTCAGCAACATCTACAGTTGAATGTAGTAGGTATCGCCAATAGTCGCACAGCAATCTTCAATCCAGAGGGATTAGAATTGAGCAATTATCGCGAACAACTAAAGCAAACTGAAAACAATGCAAGCAGTTTCAATATTAAGCAAGCAGCCTTGCAGATGGCAAATCTTTATAATAGTGTATTTGTAGATTGTACCGCAAGCGCTGAAGTATCAAGTATTTACCTCTCGTTATTAGAGAATAATATCTCCGTGGTTACCGCCAATAAGATTGCTGCTTCTTCGGAATATGCACACTATATGCGCCTAAAACAAACGGCACTAGATAGAGGTGTCAAATTCCTCTTTGAGACCAATGTGGGAGCGGGATTGCCAATCATTGGCACGATTAATGACCTGCGCAATTCTGGTGATAAGATTCTGCGTATTGAGGCCGTATTGAGCGGTACATTAAACTTCATATTCAATGAAATAGCTGCTGATGTGCCATTTTCTGAAACCATTCGCCGTGCAAAAGAACAGGGCTATAGCGAGCCAGATCCTCGTATTGACCTGAGCGGTAAGGATGTGATTCGCAAATTAGTGATATTGACGCGCGAGGCAGGTTATCAAGTAGAGCAAGAAGATGTGGAAAAACAACTATTTGTTCCTGAAAAGTATTTCCAAGGTTCTGTAGATGATTTTTGGAAGCAATTACCTGAATTGGATACAGACTTTGAAATTCGTCGTAAAGAGCTGGAAAAGAAAGGATTGCGTTGGCGCTTTGTAGCGAAGATGGAAGAGGGAAAGACAAGTGTTTGTCTTGAAACTGTAGATGCAACACATCCATTCTATCAATTAGAAGGATCTAACAACATCATCTTGATCACCACAGAACGCTACCACGATTACCCTATGATGATTCGCGGATATGGTGCTGGTGCTAGCGTGACCGCAGCCGGCGTATTCGCTAATATCATGTCTGTCAGTCACTAATCAAGATAAACATATAAAAGAAAAATATCTGCTCATCGGAGCAGATATTTTTTATTGTCATGAATGGCTACACCCTTGTAATTATTAGGATCAATCGGCTGTCCTAAAATATTATACCATACTCCAGTACGAGGTACTTGGATATTTTCCACCGCAGAGTGAATGGTTGTTGTGGTGAACTCACATGTTATCAAGCCATTCGCTTCTTGGATATTATATAATCCATTATGTGAGAATGGAGTGTACTTAGTGATATTTTTAGAGCCAGGGAAAGGTACTTCTGGCTTTGGTTTCGTGGTTGTATAAGGCGACGAAGCTGTTACAGCAGAAATCAAACGATAGCGTGCCACATGATCATTTGGACAGTTTTGATACCAATCATCTTCGTTGAATATCACTCGCCAGATCAACATACCATGACCAGGAAGATAGGCATCCCAACCTTCCTGTTGGCGATTCTCAATGTAATATACCGTGTCCGTACGATAAGCCCCATCGTCAACATGCTTCTCGTTAGATGCTAGCATATATGTAGTTACCCCATCCGCAGGAATCTCCAAAGTTTGTGTTTGTGCAAGCGCAATTGGCTCCAACCAACCCAAATAATATTTATCATACACAGAATAATTTGGAGGGGTATTGCCATCATTCAGATAGTTTCCATAACCCATCAATGACCATGCGCCAGGGGTTTCTCGCTGATTTACCACAGGCGAAGTGGTTGTCAAATAATAGTCAGGCAAACCTAAAACATGACTAAACTCGTGGCAAATCGTGCCGATGCCTGAGCGAGCTTGGTTAGAATATTTTAATTCGTTGGAGCATGCATACTTCATCAACGTCTTGCCATCTATTTGCGGAAGATAATAGTCAGTTGCCGAGTTAGCATAATATGTATTCTGATTGTGGTTACCATAATAAAGTGTTGCCTTTAAATCCCAGGCATGAGGCCAAATCGTGGTTTCTGGTCCACCATCGGCTTGACCAACTCCAGCATATATAATATATACAAAGTCCACAAAACCATCATCATTGTTGTCATACTTAGTAAAATCCGCACCCATTTGATCAGCACCCAAACATGCGTCCAACACAAAATCAAATACATAGCGATCGTCTCCATTGCCTGACTGCGTATCCGCACCATAATATGCCATAGTCTGTGGAAGCATGACGGGGCCAATCACATCAAATTGGGGAATATACTTGCCATTAGACTGATCAGTAAAATATTGCTTACATGAGCCTGTTGCGCCATTGTAGGTATAATTATCGCCATTGGCCAAAGAGTCGAAAGCCTGATATGTATTATTTAGTGCAAAATTCTGATCAGCAAATTCCACTAAAATCAGCAATACATTAGGTGCAAGATTAATTTCTGGAGCACGGTGCGCCACAGCATTCCGTCGAGGATTGGTTTCAGATGGGATACGAGGACGCGCAGGTTCCTTAAGATTAAGTCCTGGATAAGGAGGGATTGCAACTAGTTGCTGAAGCCCCAAAAGGAGGCCAATAAGAATTATTAGATTTAATTTCTTCATGATTAACAAAAAATTAGACGACAAAATTACTACAAATTTTACAAATATGCAAAAAAAATCGCGGAAAGTTTACTTTCAACGCGATTTTAGAGGATTGCAATGGAATGTTAAATCTTCAAATTGATTCCTGCAAAAAAGGTACGAGGCGTAGAAGGACCATAGACATATCCCGCATCTCGGTTCATGCCTTGATCAATATCCTTTTGGAAGTTATCTAAAATATTTTTCACACCCGCATTAATCTCCAATGTGTAATGCTTGTAGAGTGGAATATCGTAGCATAGTTTTATATCCCATTCAAAGAACACTGGCGTCTTGACCTCCTCATCTTCGGGCACAAAACCTGCAAAATGCTGTACAAGCATACTACCAGTTACCTTACCATTAGTTACAATATGGAATTGCTTGAACGGTTCTATATTGCAAAGAAAGTATCCATAATGATCTGGAGTGCGGAACATACGTTTTTGAGGTGTAATATTAGGATTTTCACTCCACTGTAATGGTTCTATATAGCGACTATGGTTATATGTATAACCTGCTTGAAATGTAAGCAAGTGACCATATCCCATTTTAGCTTCTATATTCAAACCTGTTACACGCGCACCGCTCGCATTTGTGCGTGTTAATAAGAGGTTTCCCTGTGCATCATGTCCGTTTTCAACAAGGGTAAAGACGTCATTGAGTTGGGTAAAAAATCCCTCAACTGTAAGGTTAAGATCCCACTTGCCAAAGCGTTTGTACATATCCACGCTTGCACTAACAGAATGGCTATATTCAGGTTTGAGGTTCTCATCCAACGAGATAAGAGAAACTTCTCCTCCGACAGCACCAACATGGAGGTCTTCCTCATAGATTTGAGGAGCTCGATATCCGCTAGCGTAACTCACGCGTAAAATAATCGGATCTATAGGGGTGTATCTCACATTTGCACGGGGAGAGAAGATCGGCTTTTCTAACAAAGAATGTTGCTCAAGGCGCCCACCAATCAAGATGGACCATTGTTTGTTTTTCCATTCGTTTTGAACATATCCACCACCTAGATGTACACGTTGGAGCGTGTTGCGGTCATACCCTAGGATTTGATCACGAAGTTGATTATAAGAGTACTCTGCACCCGCACTAAGATCTGCGTTCATGATACCACATGGATAAGAAAATCTGTACTGCACACCTGTAACAGATACAACATCCGTAGATTTACCATAGGCATTGGGATTCTTGTTGGTTCCAAAATAACTGTCGCGAGCAATATGTTGGAAACTGGTATATGCGCTAACAAAGTGCTTATTATCAGCAGTAAACATATCCCATTTGGCAGTCACTGCATCAATATTATGGCGAAGTTGCTCGGTAAGGGGGGACTCGTGTGGCTGTAGGCTATCAATGCCATAACCACCACGGCGAAACTCAGTAGTATGGTGATACTCTGCTGTGATTTTGGAATAATCAGAGGTCTTAAAATAGGAGCGGAAACCAGCCGTAGTTGAATTGAGAAGAGGGATATCCGAGTAACCATCTTTGTCACGATCATAGTACTGACGATTGCGTTGCACTCCAAACAGGAATATCCCCGCTTTCTGGTTTTCAGCTACTACACTAGCATTCATATTCGTATTAATATCATATGTACCACTTTCGGTAAAAGCACTAGTATTACTGATATTCAGCGAATTACGATTAGGTTCCTTGGTAATAATATTTACAACACCAGCAATGGCATTTGCACCATACAAGGCACTACCACCCCCTCTAATTACTTCTACTCGATCCACCATACCTGCGGGTAATTGCTCTAGACCATAAACAGATGCTAAAGATGAGAATATCGGGCGGGAATCCATAAGGATTTGAGTATACTGTCCTTCCAAGCCATTAATACGAATTTGTGGAACTCCACAATTGGAGCAAGTTTCTTCAACTCGCAATCCAGTTTGAAAATTGAGGACATCCGCCATTGAATTGGATGTAGTGGACTCAATAATGAGCGGCGAAATGACATTGACGATTGTAGCTACTTCTTTTTGTTTTGTTTCATACTTATTTGCCGTAACTACCACATTATCAATCATAAAAGATGTTTCTGCTATACTGACATTGATTTCTACGAGTGTGTCTCGATGCAGTGTCACAGTACGTTTCTCACTCTCATATCCCATCATAGAGAAAATGAGCGTTAGCTCTCCTTCTGGTAAGTTCTTGAGGTAAAAGTGTCCCGATTCGTCTGTCAGACAGCCCAATGTAGTACCCTCTACCTGTACATTCACGTAAGGGAGGTGTTCGCCTGTTTGTGCATCTAGGACATGCCCCGCTATGTGCGCATCGGACATTTTTTGCTGATGAATCGCATGTTGATGGTGATGATGATGGTCTGCGTACATTGACAAACTACCTGCCAATAGAGCTGCAATAAGAAAGAAAAGAATTTTGTTGTTCATATTGTTATTTTTGAATTTATAGCATAATCATATAGTAATCACTAACTAATCTCTAAGTAATCACTAACTATGAATAGGGTTTGTACCTTAGAAAATTTGTGCAAAGGTAGTGAATTTAAGTGAGATACGAAAGCGTTCTATTGAATTTCACAACTATTAGGTATTGAAAGAAATTGTCTGAAAGTGACATTTATCATGAGACCCACAAATATTAGGTATTTTCGAATCTTATATTGTACATATAAATAATTTTTAGTAACTTTGCGGCAGATTTACAAAACAAGTTCGGTAAAATGTACAAAGCAACGGATAAAATATGTGATTTGATGTCTCATGAAGAGGATGCCATTCATGTAATCAGTCGTTTTGGGTTGAAGATGGGTGTTGGCGAACAAACTATTGCACAAGCCTGTGAAGCACAAGGGGTCCATACTCCCACATTTTTGGCTGTCATCAATTATAAGGTTTCTAAGCAACAAGTCTCTCTTTGTGATATTGACATTCCCACATTGCGGCAATATTTGCAAAATGCTCACACATATTTTCTTGAATTTCGTTTACCTTATTTGCGCCGCTCTTTGATAGAGTCACTTATTCCGGCAGGTGCAGAGAGTACAATTCCTATGCTTATCTTGCGTTGCTATGACGAGTTCGCAGAGGAGATTCGCACACACATTGAACACGAAAATGCGGGATTATTTGAGGAGCATGCCCATGATGATCAGCGTATAACAGATAAGCTGACAGAGATTAAGAACCTGATTATCAAGTATTATCCATCCCATGAGATACAACAACAGACAACTGTAACTTACACTCTAATTAGCGTAATGAGCGATTTGTGGCATACTGAATTAGATTTTGCTGATCATTGCGCTATTGAAGATGAGATATTACGCCCTGCACTCACACATATTCAAGCCGCTCCTCAACAACATAATCTCCCGCCAGATTGTGAGACATTGAGCGAACGAGAGCGCGATGTATTAGTTCAGATTGTTAAAGGACTTAGCAACAAGGAGATTGCCGATGTGCTGTGCATATCTGTTCATACAGTTATCACGCATAGAAAAAATATTACTCGCAAATTGAACATACATTCAACAGCAGGTTTGACCATCTATGCAATCGTCAATCAGTTAGTAGATTTGAATAGTTTAGATTAGGATTTTGTAGAGTCGAAAGTGCAATTTTAAGGAAAACACCATTTTTTTATAAAAAAATTTGGTCATTTCAAAAAAAAGCAGTACCTTTGCAGTCGCTTTTGAAAAGCAATGGTCCGTTAGCTCAACTGAATAGAGTACCACACTACGGATGTGGGGGTTGCAGGTTTGAATCCTGCACGGATCACACAAATAAACGCTCAACAAATGTTGAGCGTTTTTTATTCGTGTCTAATGATATAGTATGGAATACCAAGTTCCTGTATTTCACGCTCATACCAGTCAAATAGATATTCGCGAATATCAGGATTCTCGCGTACTGGGTCCGGCTGCCAAGGCATATCTGGATAACACAGCAGATAAATATCCATCGGAAAATCACGCAACGCCTGCTCTACAAACTCTGGACAACGACCATACTTGTGCAGGAACCAGACCTTAGTAATAATAAGTTCAGTATCAAAAATCTGAAGTTGATTAGAATGAACTTGCAGCTGATCAACTTGATGCTTAGCAATAGCAAGCACGTCATCGTAGGTGTATTCATAATAAGGCGCCAGCCCTTCCATGTATTCTCTGGCATATTCAGGTATTAGCACAGCATCATAACGATGTGCTAAATATGTTGCCAAAGTGCTTTTCCCTGTAGATTCAGGACCTATGATTCCTACCCGAAACACGATCAAGTCTATTTGCTATCGCGTGTCAACATCAACTTGATATTGACACCCACATTGTCCGACTTAACTGGATAAGACGAAGATATCAATGGAGTTGTGCCTTGGTGATCATAGAACAACTGTAAATTAATCTTCTGCGAGAGTACATAGTCCGCACTAATCTTAATACCTAACATCTTATTACCAGAACTTGCTTGGGTGAGATCTTCCTCTACTTTACGCAACAAGGTCTTGACATCCTTGTAGCTGACATCAACATTTATCTTTAGATCGTTGCTTACCTTCTTCTGTTTACCGTCCTTGTTTTTCGAAATAAAATTGAGGTCCTTGATAGTATATCCAGCACCGATGACAAACTCATCTGTATGTCCTTCTGTAATTTGTACAGAATTAACATTCAGCGAGATATTGCGTTGCTTACGATACTCAAATTTAGCCGACAATGAGTTTTTCATCGTCATATTCAGGCCTATCAATGGAGAGAAATTCTCTGTTAATGTAACAGATGATATATCATACGCCGAAGAAGGAATCGGCATATCAGTAGTCACATCGCGTACAAAGCCCACTTGCTTGTTGTGCAGATCTATAGCAGGAGTCCACGTAGAGTAGGTCGAATAGCTACCTATTGCATACTTACAGGTATAAGCGTGGGTCAGGTTAATCGACTTGAAGTGGTCTTTTATCCAAGGCAATCGTCCCAAGCCATCGAACGTAACTGACCAGTTTGGCAGGATATGCAGGAGATTCATGAAAGGATTGAGTCCCACAGTATTGGCATCGCGACCTGTGTATGCTGCTAAGAACGCAGGAACGAGTACGTCCGCCGTGTTCGAAGCAACCGCACCATTCTTGCTGTCATAAGGCTTCTTGCGCAAGTTAGCGGGTATCCAAGCAGCATCAGGATAGTTTTCGCCTACATATTGTTGAGCTACGCGTTTGGTCATAATGCTGCGATTATCCAAGAACTGGCTGAAAGTCTTTGATTCGAAGTTATCATCGGCGGTGCCGAGTTTATGGAACGCCGTAGCAATCGCCACTTGGGTAATATTAAACGATCCTGTCATATTCTCTTGCAACTGATCATAGGAGTAAATTACCGAGGTCGATTGTGCTTCGTAGCGCTTACCATTGAGCTGAATCTTGAAGCCAGGGAAAGGTTCGAGCGTCAGCTTCGCATCAAAATCCTCTGTTTTGGAGCGAGATGCAGGTTGCACCACGGATGTATCTACCGAAAGCCAATTATTGCGTTTCGCTTTCTCTACAAAATCGTCTGTAAATCCACCAAACGCAAAATCAAAACCAGGAGCATAGATATTATCGAATCGCTGTTGTCCCATGAAACCTGCTTGTGGAGCAAAACCTGGTACAGTCATTGAATTAGTGTTGCGATATGTCACTTGCAACTTACGAATCATCGTACCAAAATAAGCCATCATATCCACAGCCGCTTGACCTGGAGATCGTTTGTTCTTATCCTCCGTAGTAATAGTGAGCGATATATTTTTAAGATCTTTGGTAGATTCAATAGAAGCTTTGGTTGTAGAAACCGCCTCCCACTTTAGTCTCACCGTTTTACCCGTTTGATCTACAGCGGAAATTTTGATTGATTCGCTACCTAATCGGTGAACGATTTCTTTCTTTTGGCCTGCTTCCAAAGATACTACTTCAGTATAGGTCTTAGGTTTGAAAGCAACACGACGGCGCACATTAGGCTTTTGATTGTAATGCTGCGTCATCTGCTTCCAATATTTAGACTTTCCATATAGTGTTTCAAAGTTGATGCCACCATCCACCTGCCATGCACGAGTTCCACTAATCACATTACCCAAATTGGTGGACGACTGCATAGTACGATTCCAATTGTAAGTTGCATTATATGATGCATTTGCATTTAATGCCTCTAAATATGGTATGCGATTAAATGGCACATTCCACGAAGCTGAGAATACCTGTTGGTAGGTATAAGGAGTACCCCATGTGGCCATGCTACGCTGAATCGTATCCTTCCATGCTTCATAATATTTGTTTTCAAAACGCAAATCTTCGTACATGCTAAGAACCTCCGGCGTATAATACCCCTCTTCTACCGTAGAATTCATTGCTGTTTGGAACGTAAATTTGAGATTCTTTGTTAGATCATACTTAAAGTCAAAATTACGATCCCATGTAAAATCTTTTGAGAAAGTTAGCTCCTTAATATTGGATACTGCACCCAGATCCTCCGTACTAAAATCACGCATCTTAAGATGGGTAAAAGTACGATGCATATTTGTATTGAATGCCCATGACTGTGGCAAATAGAAGAATCCTAACTCATTGAGAACTTTGACATTCTTCACTTTCTCTACGTTCTTAAACGGCTCCCAAGGTTTTGGATTAAAACTATAAGAATAATTAAAGGAGCCCTTATAATCTTTCGATAAATCAGTCTCTATCTCAGGGCTGTGCTGCTTTTGCTCGTTATAACTTGCAGATATTGAGAAGTTGGCAGGATCATAGAACATATTTCGCTTCTTCGAATGAATATCGACCTTCATATTCGACACCGAGAAACTGGTAGATTCATGGACCGTATTAGCCATCAATCGAATAGAATCCTTCTCTTCCTTCGTTTCATATGACTCCAATGTCTCTGACAATTTTACATCCGTATCTAACGGATCATAATCTGGCGAGACCGTTTCATTGGAATAAGACACATACAATGGAATCTGTAATTTAGCCTTTTCAGGGAACAAGCGACCTGCTTCCAATGCTGCACTCACAGAAATTTGATATGCATCTTCCATATTGCGACTCAAAACATTGGACTCAATCGAACCATACCCAGCCGTCTCCAAGCGCCCTGCTACATTCAACTGAGCAATATCACTAATACTCAATGCAGCATTAGCCATCGCAGCTACACCGCCCTGCTCATTAAATTGACTCAATCGCAACTCATTCACCCATACTTCACCACTCACCTTCTTATTCGTCTTGTTGCGAACACCGATCATAATTGATTGGACATCCTCCAAGGTTGGGTTACCCATAACTGTTATCTTGTTATCCAAATCATCAGGATCATACACCTCATATGGAATCGTATTCCCCACTCCACTATTACCCGCACGCTTAGCCCGATTACGCGCCAATTTTGCATTCGTCAGTGCCTGCAAATCAAAGTCAAAGGTATTTGCCTCTGGCCATACTTTCAACCTGTCATTAGGATTTTCATTGCTATAAATGCCTTCCGGAGTCAAATCCAACGGAATCTCATATTCATAGTAATTGTTCTTTAAATCAGATCCCAAACGAATAAAGCAGGTAATATCCTTATCCTCAATCGCGTCAAACTGTGGCAAGCATTCTGCGTGAACAAACATCTGCAAACGTTTATATTGACGCATATCATATACTACATTCTTGTAAACAGCACGCGCATCCTTTGGTTCTATCTCACGCAAGCGGAATACCATTGATTGTTCGTTTTGCGCAATCAATTGAGCTTGACCAGGATCGGTCTGTCTAGATATTCCCGGAGGCAATACATAATTAACGGGAGAGCGATTAGAGTTCTCCTCTATATTAACAGCCTCCACATCCATCTCACCGCTTGCAGAGTATGGATTATCTATATTGTATTGATTATTAGCTAAATCCTGGTACAAACCTTTGGTATAGCTACGCCATTCGCCACGCACAAGATCCAAAGAAGCCAAACGCAAGTGTGTCTCCTGTGAGAAATTGGTCATATAGATACGAGCAAAGCGGATTGACTTGAAATTACGGATATTACCAACCTTCTTCATCATAGCTGTATCGCCACGCAATGGTATCTTAAATTGATACCATTTCACTTTAGCAGTTTGGCCATTCTTCAAATTCACAGTTGTCTCCATGATTCCTGCAATATGCTGCTGCCCTACTCGTTGCATATCATCTTTGCGCAACGATATATGATAACGATAGAAACGCTCGCTATCATTCAATGTATTATCTTGATTGATATCCTCTATATCAGGCTGCATCGTTGATGCCGTACCATAGGCCGCTCCGTCATTCATCTCTGGCGAGTTACCCTCCGTACCATTATAGTGCTTATACCGCAGCAAGATTGGAGTCTGTTCCTTATCATAGTCATCTCCGCGATAGTAATGATAATTATCACCAGCAGGGTCATTCAAAGGAGAATAATCATCCTCTCTCCATAATGACAACACTGCAGGATCTACCTTACTCTCTAATGCTGACACGTAGTCAGCATACGGTTTCTTTCCCTCATATTCATACAAAAACTCATCCTCCGTTGTCAAACCATTCAAACCCACATCTTGCTTCTCTCGTGCACCCGCTTCGTTAGCAAAAGCCACCACCGTACTTGTCGTCTTCGGCATACGCCCCCAGATGGTGCGATCCACCATCGCCTCATCACCATTCAGCGGCAAACCATGCTCAAACGACTTTTTACCATCACGCAAAATATCCTCACTCACATCACCTAAGTCTATATACAAATCACCACCTTCATACGCCGCATCTGGGTTTGTCAAGAATGGATCCATCAGCCAAAATTCAATATACTCTATATTGGCTTTCTCAAAATCTGTATTATCCAACTTACGCATTATACCACCCCAACGACTCTTAGGAGATGTCAACCTACCATCCGTGCCTATCTCAGATGCAGAAATATTATACGGACCACGTTCTGTTGGGTAAAAACTTAAGTTCATCACAGCCAACTTCGTATCTGCATTCGGCAATACCTCTTTATTTGGATACACCTCCTGCTCATATACGATACGCGTACGGTGATCTGACATCGCATCCAAATCATCCTTAATATGCTTCGGAGTATTACTTTGAGGATGACCGAAAATAGGATCCACCGTATACCAAGCTAGCAATGCACGATTTTTATTATAATCCACATGACTACCCATTGCCGCTTCTTCATAACCGGCGCCAGTAGGAGTAGAAGCCAACTTCCAATAATTTGGATAATGAATATCAATACTTGTCTTTGTTGACTCAAAATCATCAACATATGCCGTGCCCACCGTACCTACATCACGCGTATGACCGGGTATCAAATGAGCAAACTCGGCATTCACTTGGAAGGTAGAAGGAGCAGTCGCATTGATCCAAGGCACCTTATCCACCAACAATGTCAACCACTGTAATTCCGTCTTCCAACTAGTATTTACACCCCATATGGTATTTGCCAAAGGCTCACTACCCGTATTCACCTTTGTGGTCAATGGCTTCTCACGCAAGTGCATAATCGTACCACCTACCGTGAAGTCCTTATTAAACTCATATTCCAAATGTGCACCAAACAACGACTTACGCTGCATCGAAAACAGAGACTGATTCTCCAATTTGACATCCACATTTGTTCCTGAATTGATGATTGACTGATTCAGAATTGTCACGATGCCCATCGTGTAATCCACCGTGTAATCCACATTTTCCACCAAGGTTGCACCACCTGCTGTCACTACCACACTTCCACGAGGGACGTTCATCGCATTCAGTCTAATCTCATTGCCTGCTGAACCCTTATATTTACCCGTCAGCATGAACTTATTTTTCTCCGACATCTCCTGCGCCATTACCAATGTCGAATCATACAACTCTTGGAAGACGTATTTCTCAGCGACCTTCGCATCACCTATCGCCTGCATCAAGTGCGAACCAAAGGGCTCCAACACAGGGAATATAATACGACCACTCGAGGACAACGCAGTATATCCCTCTACGTAGTCAAACTTTCCATCTGGAGAAGCATTATTACGCGCATCCAACCTATCCAAGTTCATCACACGCAACAATTGTTTACCCTTCACGGCCCCTTCCATCAGGTATTGCATCTCCGTACCTACAGAATCATTTCGGTATTGAATATACAACTCAAATTTGTCATTCGACATTTGACTAGCACCCAACGAATAGATATTCTTCATCATCAAGTCCCATGTACCCTTACCCTTTACATTTGGAGAGTTATTGGTACTCTTCAGCAATTTCAACATCAACGCGTTTGGCGACTTCAACGCCTCACCTGCATCTGTCGAAAACTCACCCACTTGATACACCTGACCCCCATATGTATATTCATAAGCCACCGCCAACACCTCATCTTGATTCAACGATGTCTTCAACGATATATATCCCAAGGCAGCATTCAGTGTATATTCTCCACTATTCAGCAAACGAGCAGACTCAACCTTCTCATAATCCTCACCCAACTCCATGTTACTCAAAGATTGCATCACAGCACTAACCTGCTGAATATCACGAACTCCCGAGTGCTGTTGGACCAAGGTCTCATACAAACTATTCGCCTTATTATACGGAATTCGAGACCCATTGCTACCCCAAGCTGGATTCAATATATGCTGATCCTCATACTCGCCCAAGTCCGCCAAGGCCACTATATTACGAGACTGATCATAGTTGCCACGCTTATTCGTCACCCAAACCTCTATACGATTAATCGTTATACCGCTTGCTATATAGGGCAACGACTGCATCGATTCTTCATAATGATCACGGAAATAATATCCTAAAAAGAAGTGACGATTCTCGTCATAACTATCAATTGGAATTTCAAAATTTGTCGTCTGAGCACCACCTTTACTCGAAACAGACTGACTCTCAGAGTTTTGCTGCGAAAGCAATGCCTGAACCTTCAACTTGCCAAATTGCAAATCTGTCTTCACTCCAAACAACGCTGTACTTCCGCTAATCAAACTACTATTCAGATTCATCGACACATTACCCGCCTCTATCGACTGAATAATATCATCCTCCTGACCCTTGTAGTTCAACTTCAGATTCATCTGATCAAAGCTAAACGACGCCTCTGTATTGTATCCCATATTCAGATTCAATTTATCACCCACCTTACCATTAATGTTCACTTGAATCTTTTCGTCGAAATCAAATATGTTGTTATTACGAGAACGCTCAGTCAACGATGGATTACCCACATATTGGTGCTTAAAACCGAACATCAGTTCTGCAGATCCTTGCAATTTCAACCTCACTCCGCCTGGGCCAAACACCTTATCTGCTGGACCAATATTAAATTGCATATCTGTGATATCAAACTTACTCTCATTGTCATGCTCCACCTCACTAATTTTGGTTTGCCAATATTTCCCCATCTCCTCGCGCTCGCTATATGCACGATATTCTTCCATCGTCATCATATATGGCGTTGCTATATCCAAATCACCTATACGAGTACGCAGCACATAACAACCCATCACAGCATCATACTCCACCGTAGTCGTCACATTATCTGGGTTTTCCAAATCCAAACTACTCTTCGGAGACGACAACGATTCATAATTATCCACCCCTACACTTTGTACACGCAGCGGAGCCATCTTCACACTATCATTGTCCTCCCACGATGCCACACTATCATGCACCTGAGCAGACGCCAATACCGACATCACACTCAATAATATGACTAATATCTTCTTCACTCTAAACTCTAATCGCTAAACTCTAAAACTATAGCATTTTCAATGCTTGCTTGATCACTTGTTCTACACTCGCAGATGCATCTCCCTTCAAAATCTTATCTACAACCTTGCCACTTGCAGCTGCTGCAAATCCTAACATCGTCAACGCACTCACAGCCTCTTGCTTTACCTCACTATCAACTCCTTTCAACTCTACACCATAGCCGCTTGCAGCGTCCTCTATATCTCCTTGTCCCACACCAGAACCAAGATCCACCTTCAGCACCTTATCCTTCAGATCCACAATAATTCGCTGAGCCGTCTTGGGACCAAGACCTTTCACTTGAGCCAACGCACGAGAATTACCCGTCGCAATTATCTGACGAATCTCACTAGCAGAATATGCCGACATAATCATTCGCGCTGTATTAGCACCTATCCCACTTACGGTCATGAGCAACAAAAACAAATCCCTCTCGCCTCTACTAAAAAAACCGTACAACTCATGAGTATCCTCACGAATAATCTCGGTTATGTACAATTTTGATTCCGTATTTTCTTTGCCTACCAACGAAGAATAAGTTGGCAAGGCTATATTAATTGCATATCCTACACCGGCTGCTTCGATCACAGCATATGTAGGGTTCAAATCCGTCAAATTTCCTTTGATATACTCTATCATAATCTTCTTTATAATCTATGATTATACAAAAACGCGCAAAGTTACTAAAAAAAATGCACATACGCAAATAATCACTCACTTTTTCACAAAACCCTATACCACCCTACACCACTTTACACCATCCTACACCATCCTACACCATCCCTACACCATCCCTACACTTCTCTACACTATCCTATTACCACCCTACATCCAACTTAGTGATTACTTAGTTATTACTTAGTTATTACTTAGTTATTACTTAGTTATTACGCTTATTTTACCGATATTGTTTGCCAAATCAAAAAAAATATTGTACCTTTGCCGCATAATTTAGAAACGAACAAAACATGGCTAAAACTGAAATCTCTACACTCGGCGAGTTCGGGCTTATCAAGCACCTAACCAAAGACTTCCCTACCCACCAACCATCTACGCAAAAAGCAATCGGGGACGATGCGGCGGTGATCAATCATAAAGACAAACGCACCCTCATCACTACCGACTTACTTCTCGAAGGAATACACTTCAACCTCGAATATGCGCCACTCAAGCACCTAGGATACAAAGCGGCTGTTGTCAATTTTTCCGACATCTATGCCATGAACGCTACACCCACACAAATCACTGTTTCTTTGGGAATTAGCAAACGATTCTCCGTCGAAGATCTAGAGGAATTATATGCAGGCATCCGCCTTGCCTGCGAACGCTACAATGTTGATCTTGTTGGTGGCGACACTTCGGCTTCCATGACAGGACTGACCATTTCTATTACTTGTCTTGGTACCGCATACGACTCGGACATCGTATATCGAGACGGCGCTAAGGTCAACGACCTCATCTGCGTAACGGGAAACTTAGGAACAGCTCACATGGGACTACAACTACTTGAGCGTGAGCGTATTGTAATGAACGCAAACGAGAACGCAACACCCGCTTTCGAAGGACGAGAGTACCTACTTGAACGCCAACTCAAGCCCGAAGCACGACGCGACATAATCGAGCAACTACACAAAGCTGGGATCAAGCCTACTGCCATGATGGACATCTCAGACGGACTCAGTAGCGAACTTATGCATATCTGCAACCAATCCAATGTCGGCTGCTCAATCTACGAAGACAAACTGCCTATTGATTATCAAGCAGCCGCCCTGGCAGAGGAAATGAACCTCAACATTGTTACCTGCGCCCTCAACGGAGGAGAAGACTACGAACTGCTATTTACCTGCAGCTTAGACGATTATGAGAAACTCATCCCGCTGGAGGACGTATATCTGATTGGCCATATCACAAAAGCTGAACATGGTGTCAACCTCATCGGACGAAACGGCGAAGAAATTACACTCCAAGCCCAAGGATGGAACGCATTTAAGAAATAAATATTTGAGTTATAAAAAAGAGTGGTCAGCAATGATCACTCTTTTCGTTTGGGATTTTTTGGAAACCAACCACGCTCAACGCGCTTCTTTTGCTCAAATAATTCAAGAATCGACCAGAAACATGAGAAGGATATAACACCCAATATGACCGAAATACAGATATTCTCAATCAGCAGCGAGCTAACCAACATCAGTATACCCACCAAAGCAAATACCCACCAACATTTGGTACCAAAATAATATTCGCCCTTTATCACCAACGGATGAAACAGACCGATGCACAAAAAGGCAACTAATCCTAATATAATGCCTGAGAAATTCATTAGTGACAGAACATAAATCCAAAGAAGAAGCGAGGACCCGTAGGCAATACCAATTGCTTATCTGCTAACGCTAACATCCAATCCATACGCAGGGTCAAATGCACGCGCTTTGTCATACACCAATCTATGCCCACATATGGATTAACATAACCAAAACCTTGTTTTGTGAGCATAGCTAACTCTTCGGGCTGCCAATCTTCTTCTGTTCCGTCTACCAGAGAAAGTGTGCGCATAGCACCACCGCCTACAGCAGCACCTATATATGGCCACACTTTTTCCATGCGCCAGCATGCATCTGCTAGCACTCCACCCGAACCTGTACGCACATAACTACCTGATTGTAATACATCTTTCATGTCCGTTACACCACATTTCATAGTAGAGACATAGCCCTCGCAACCCACACGCAAATGCTTCCATAGATTAATACGCAGCGAGCCACCTATACCAGTAGTCAAACCTTGCGGACTGATACTTTCGCCCGAGGACAATATCGCAGATGGATTCTTACCAAAGAGATATCCCGCATGCAACATCATTCCGCCACTATATCCTTGAAAAACAGGCGTCTTTTCTTTTCCCACAACAACAGAATCAATTACCATATCCTTTTGTGCATAGGTAGTTGTGGCAATTAGCAACAATATCCATACTATTTTTGTTTTCATAAAAAATGCTATTTATTTGCTGAATTTCGGCACAAAGGTACTGCAAATATGCTTAAGAATCCTTAAATCTAACTTAAATATTACCTTAACGGAATACGAAGCTCGTTAATCGTACCATTTATATCAAGCGACAAAGAAAAATAATGACAACTAAGTTGCGATTTTATGCGGATAATACCTGGCTGAGAAACTGGCAAAAGTACTTTCAGTATTCCATCCAACATCGTGCGTAAGTCATTCGGGGAAATAGTAATTTCACTCACAAAAGGATCCAGGTGCAAGCGAGGCGTGAGTTGCTTGCCTACAAAATCAGATTCATGTTCATGAATCCATTGAATAGCAAAATCTTGGATATTAAGTGTATGATATTCCTTAGGCGAAGTAGTGTGCAAAATAATTCCAACACCACGAATAGATTCAATCGGAGTATTGCGTGTAAACCCCAATTTACGACGCAGAGAATGGAGATGCACATCAATGGTCCCCGTGTCATACTGAAAGCGCTTTCCCCACACTGCTTGCAAAATATCATCTCGCTTGCAGATCGTATCTGCATGCTGAAAAAGATATTCCAACAATGCATATTCCAACTGCGTTAGATGCACCACATCTCCACCGCGAGTGACGCAATGGAGATGTGTATCTAATTGTATATTACCCAGTTGATATCTCATGAAGTAACTTCTACAAACGATCAGAATAAATAACCCATCTTGATATAGAAGTTTGCCCACTTGGCGTTATCTTGCTTGTTGAGTGCCATCGCCCAATCCACCGACAACACAAAATTCTCATTCATAGCCACCTTCAAACCAACACCCGCTGCCATATGAGGCAAATAAACTTTGGAGTGATCTATGTGCTCTGTAGTTATCCCTAAGACATTTGTCTCCGTATATGTATCAAAATAACTACTCAATGGTAATGTCGGAACCACATCTGCTCCTAGCACTGCCAACGCATTGGATTCTACATAATCTTTGATATGCGCTTCCTCTATTGCTTCTACATCCAATTCATATGGCTGAGTTATCACACCCAAATCAAAAAATGGGGCCAATCCGATATAGAAATGCTGACGACCGATGTCGAATTTAGCCACCTTGCAACGCAACTCCACATTCGCATACGCAAAGCCATTGGCCAAGATTCGGTTACGCATGATACCGCGCAACGAGTTCGCACCACCCAATCCCTCGTACATCACGCGTTGAATGAACAATGTATTGAGGTAGGTATTCATATAGAATGGAGACTTGCCCGCAATATTGTTTTGTGTACCAATACGATATGCAAATGTCACGCGATCGCGATATACTGGCACATAGTGGCGGAAGTTGAAGTTAAACTGCAAATGATTATATCCCGCATCAGCTTGTTGACCATACTTTGCATTAAAAGCCGCAGTATAAGTAAAGAACGCGTCCGCATAAATACCCTTAGTAGGGCAGGTGCGTTGGTCACGGCTATCATATGTCAAACCGGCACGCAGATAAGGATGCCAACCTCCTTTTGCTTCTGCTTGATCAATAAGACCCCATTTCACATATTTCTCGTACAACCCTTCTACATTCTTATTCATCGCTTTTTGCTCATAGCGCTTTAGGGCTGGATCATAAACATTCTTCTTGCCATTTAGCATATCGATATCACACTCGTCAATCATATAGCCAAGTACACCGACACCCGCATTCCACTTGATATTCTTCCATATCGTACCTTCTATATCCGCAGCAAAACGGAAAAGGTCACGCTTATACTTATAGAACGCACGAGATTGGTAATCCTCCAACACACCCATCTTTGCTGGGTCCTTTTTCCATTTATGGAAGTCTTGATTATAGACAGACTGATATCCGTTAAAACCATAGAAATCACACATCGCGTCTGGCTGATAAGTAGCATCCAAGGTCAATCTATGCTTGGGAATCAAATACTTACTATCATAGTTCACGCGGAATATGCCATAGTTCTTAGTGGTGTATGCCGCCTCTGCATATAGCGAGTGAATATACTCAGGATATTGTGAACCATCGCCATAGTAGTAGATATTGGTCAGTGCACCGCCTTGAAAGCCTAAGTCAGCATCAAACGCCACAGATGGCAATACACCAAAGTTCCAACCTGTCTTTATTTTACGACCTAATGAATCTACTTGTTGCACCTTCTCCTTCTTCGCCGCAAAGGTGGTTAGTGCAAAAAACATTGTGAATATTAATAAAATAAACTTCTTCATAACTTATAACTCATAGTTCATAACTCATAACTTATCCCAACACCCAAGCTAACAGCACGCCGAGGTACGTACCTATGGCATAACCTACCAAACCTACTACTATACCCGAGATCAAAACTTTCTTATTCTTCATCGCACCTGCGATAGGTGGTACGAATGGAGGTGAGCACAACAAACCTACTTGACAAACGCAGAACAAGTCGCCGCTTACTTTAGCAATGCGACAAAGCAACAAATGCAAGCCTACTGAGATGCCGATTATCCAAAGTACAAAGCCACCAATATACAACGAGCCACCATTTACACTATGAATATCGAACATTGATGCTACTATCACGCTGAAAATCAATATAAAGAACATACCCAACTCAAAAGTCTTTGGCAGTTCGCGTACCTTCTTAAAGAACGAAGCAATAATAGATAAGGTAGTAATAGTCAATATGACAACGAGTTCATTGAGTGTACCCGTGATGAGCAATGCCAAACCCGCACCTATAGCGAGAAAGATTACACTCAATCCCAAACCCTTCATCATACCAATGAAGTTCTTCTTCTCGAACATGCCACGGTAGTTCTCCACATCATTGGTTTCCACCACATCCTCATCCATACGCCCTTTGTGGGTTATATCCTTGTAAGGCAACAACTTGCGGAAGATCTTATAACCACCGCCCAAGAGGAAGAATATATATGGTGTAGTGATTACCATTTGAAAAGCCAACACAATTGCCATCACCGAGCGATCCACATTCAATGCAGCACCCAAGGCATTAAAGTTCATCGTTCCGCCCGTATAGATACCCGCCATCATACCTGTCACTTTAGCGATCTCAGGCACATTGTTGCGGAAAACAAAATAGCCCGAGATAGATGCCACGATTACCGCCACAATACCTGTCACCAACGCCCACGCCGTCTTAGGCAACGACTTTGTCCATAGTTGAAAGTCGCAGTTGAAGAGCATCAACGGAATAGCCAATGGTACTGCAACACTCATGATTGTAGATTGCAGTTTACTAAAGGTATCCCCTATAGTAGGATCCGCAAAATGGAATACTCCGCAAAGCGAAGCAATAATACCTACCGCGTACGCAAGTACCACAGTACCAATCTTTTGAACAATAGTCCAACGTTTGAAAGCCTCAATAATCAATATTGGGAATATAATATAACAAGCAAGAATAATATAAACTTTTACCATAACTATTTATTTTTATGCATAACTATCTAACAGGGCTTCCGCCCGATCTTGCAGCAACGCGGTTTAACTTCAAATAGCGCGTAGCGCAGTCTTTACTTCGTTTCTTCTGGTTTATTCAATTTGCGTGCCAAATACATATACTCTTGCAAGAACATCCAAAATGGCATCGTGATAAATCCCGTCAATGGTATAATTATCAACTGCCAAACGAACTGCACCGAGTTATGAAATGCTGGATCCTTGATCGCCCAACGGATAATCAGCCATGCTAACCACAATGGCAAGGTAATCACGCCTGCCACCAATGCCAATGGTGACATCACTATCAACATCAACAGCAATAACCACTTAGGCATTCTATGTTTAGGAAACCAATTCTTGTTTGCAGGACGATTTTGACTAAGTTCCTTCCAGTTCTTTTCATAGTTCTCATCATCTGGTACCCACAGAATCTGCTCACGCATGCGATTGGTTAACTCCTCGCGCATAGCCAAAATCAACTTAGGTTGATCCAAATCAGCATGCTGAGCAATAAACTCAGTCATATTGATTGGCTTACCTATATTGATAACGAGTGTATCCCAAAGGTGGAACCAGTCGCTATACTCCAAACCAACAGGCACGATATAGATTGGTTTATCCTTTCCAAACTTCTCGTTAGCACGCAAGGTAATGCGGAAAATACCTTTTCCGAGTGGCAATAGCGAGTGCTTAGTACGATGGGTTCCTTCGGGCAAAATGCAGAAAGGAACGCCCTCTTCAAGGGTGTCAATCGCGCGCTCTACGGTCTCATCGTTCTTAAGTACCTCACTCGCACCATCACGCATACGGCGGATAGGCATAATCTTCATAAACCCTAATATCTTAGCAAACAAAGGCTTACGAAAGATGTCCGCACGCGCAACAAATACTTTTCTCTCGGAATTTATTGACAACACTGCCAGCGCATCTTGCAGCGCGTTAGTGTGATTGGGTGCAAAGATCACAGCACCGTCTTGTGGTATATTCTCCTCGCCTACGTACTTAATATGTCGGTACGAGTGTCGGAACATCCAGCTCACTAGCGGGAGAAGGATTCGATAGCCACGACTCTCATCATGTATCTGCTTCTTCATACTCTTTTCAGATTTTGATTCAGTGCTGCAAAGGTACAACATTTTTCTGGAACAAGCAAATATTTGAGCGAAAAAGTAGCGTTAAGGTAGCGCAAAGGTAGCGGAATCACTAACTAATCACTAAGTAATCACTAAGAGTTGGTAGGTAAAAGAAAGGTAATAGAGAGGTAAGAATAGGACAGCGTTTTGGCAGCATATCAAAGAAAAAGGGACACTTGAAAAAGCGTCCCTTTTTATATACTTAATATAAAATAATTAAGCGTTAACAGTAGCCATGTGAGCGATGAGGTCGAGAACCTTGTTAGAGTAACCGATCTCATTGTCATACCAGCTAACAACCTTAACGAAGGTGTC
>JAZSGL010000043.1:0-5146 GCA_045532735.1 Paludibacteraceae bacterium
GTTGTCGCGTTGTTGCCATTATGTCTTCAGGTTCATTTTTCAAATTAGGCACAAAAGTATATAAAAAGAAAGGCAAACAGAAAGATTCCCCCACGAAGTTTTCCAAAAGTTTTCCACAATCGGTGGATAAGCGAGAAAACGTCCATTCGCTCTCTCTGCTGCTATTATGCCACCTCACGAGACGAAACGCGGAGAAATCCTGTACATTTTTTTCGTAGCATAATGTAAGGCAAACCCTATGGTTTGCTTACACGGTGTTGACATCGGAAGTATAGACTTCTTCGTCCTCACGACAGATTGTTCCCGTTTTCCCCTTTTGAGTTGCTTCGTGCATTTTCCTAATCGCCCGTGGTTGCTTTCTTTTTGTTCTGCTTGGGGATTGGGCGAGAAGATTGCAAGGATTCTCTATTACTTTTCTCTTTCATGAACACAAATTGCCGTAAATTGGCCATGAATTTTCGTGAATGGATTCAGAACCTCTGTTTTCTTAGCGATAATAGTTATGAAGAATACTATGATGGGGCGCATCATAATGACACGCCCCATACTAAACAAACAGGATTAGCACAGATTACTTTTTCAACACTTTGCGCCCATCCTCTATATACACACCTTCACCTCCATCAGCACGGTTTACCTTACGGCCTTGCAGGTCATAGATGCCGCTGGCAGAGTTTTGTGTATCGGTAGGTATTGAGGAATCCATGCCTCCCTCAATGGTCAAGAGACATGTGGCATCGTCCTGAACGCCCGACGACACATAGGTATCACCCAGTTTGCCATTGAATACCAGGCCACTGGCAGGCATTCTCACCACATAGTCACCGTTCACCATTGTCTTTTCAGCTATCAGTCCTATGGTAAACAGTTCGGTAGGAGCTGTTGCCATGCTTTCGTTCTGCATTGACGCACAGGCCACCTTCAGCAACGTATCGGACGGCATATTGCAGGCTATCACATGCGAAGCTGCGCCACGCTCACTCAATACGATGTCATCGGCATTCCCCACACGATGTATCTTCACGCCTTGCGGCACTACGATACTCATATTGAATGAGGTATACTCCTCCACGGCATCGCTTTGATACACCTTCAGGTAAGTTACGGTAGTGCTGTCGGCCGTGAGTGTCATATAGCTGTCGAGCCACACCTTGAGTGTCTTCGACTGAGCCTGTACACCCGCTATCGCGAGGTGTACCAGGCATGTCAATATCACTAATCTCTTCATCTTCGTATCGTATAATATTGTTTTATTACAGGCGCACTCTCCTTGGCGTTCTCGGCATTCATGTACATCTGCACGATGAGCGTCACATCAAGCGTATTCACCACGCCGTCTTCATTCATATCGGCTGCTGCGGCCAGTATGGCAACAGGCTTCTCCAAATAATAGTCCATGGTGAGCTGTGCATCCCGCTCATTGACTACGCCGTCGCTATTCACGTCGCCAAGGTGTATCTCTGCACACTGAGCCTCAGGTTGCAGCAGCTTCTGCTCCACATTGCCAGCCGAGTCGGTTGCCAATGCGCAGAATCCATAGTACAGGCCATCGTATATCCTGAAGTCTACTTCCGTAGAGTCGGCAGCCAGCTCAGCCTCCTTTATCCACGGACTATCATAACCATACTGTACATAGAGGTCATACTTCCATATACCCGAACGCTCGTCGCTACCCTCTATGCTGAGTGTTACGATGCTGTCGTTCTTGTAGGTCACGTCAGTAACACAGCTCTCTGGACATACATCATCTACGATATTCGTCCAAGTCGGTGTAATGATGGCCTCCTCAAAGTCAAAGGTGATAGAAGCACGGTTAGAAATCTTCGTACCGTCGGCCAGTCCTTCGCGCAGCTTGATATCGAAACTGATAGCTCCTTCGCCCTCACCGTTACTGTTTACAGGAAGTATGCCCTGCATATAATCCCAGGTCTCTTCCATGGTCATCGGGTCGAGCGAGCGGATAGTCCATACGGCAATGCCTTGCGCTTCATCATAGTCGAGACTCACCTCGGCAATGGCATTGATGTGGGTACGCATATCCAATGTCTTGGTGAATGATTTCTCCCCATTGAGTTCCAGCATACGGTCGCCGATACAGACACTCGTGGGACTGAAGGTAGAGAGGTCGAGATAACGACCATCCAACGTATCACGCACTGTGATTACGTGTGCCGAAGTGGTTGCTATCTTCGGGTCGTTCTCGAAGCGGATAGTATAGTGCGTATCCTCTATGTCTGAAGGCACAAACTTGCTTCCTGCCACCGACTTGAAACCGATGATGTCGTTCGGGTCACCGGGAGTAAGGATTTCCACAGGATAGTCTCGTCTGTTAGGACAATCATCCTCAGCAAACTCCTCCTGCAAATCTCTCCATAAGTTTATCGCCTCCGCAACTCTACCAAATGCAGCTTCCGAAGCATCCTCCATGCAATGCTCCAGCAAGTCTCTTAGTATATCTTCAGGACTCTCCAAATTATACTCCTGATAGGGAGACGTTATGCCCAATGCGGCAAAATCCTTAGCGTAATATCTGTTCATATAACGATTGCGCTTAGCCCCGATTGCCAAATAGCTGTTGGCAAACAACTTAATATTAGCCATAGCTATACCACAAGCACATTCTGGAATATTCGTTATCAAAGATAGCATATCGCAAGGGTCAGGCATACAGGAAGTAGAGAACTGTCCTGCATCACCGCCACCATTGAGCAGAGCTGCCAATGCGTCATCAGTCATCATGCTCCACGGAGTTCCACTCCAAGCACTGAGTGTGAATCTTGTATGTCCACCTGCCGAGAAACCTAGAGTAGTACTTACAGTTCCTCCTGGAGACAGATACGGGATGAGCGTAGTGGCTACTGCACCTGATTGCCCACTACCAAACAAGTTGCCGGTAACAAATGTCGGTGAATATCCAGCTTCAAACATGTCTTTAGATGCACCTATACCAAAGTTCAAGAAATCGACTTTCTGTATACTGCCTATATTATTATAAGCAAAGTTCAGCGGCACCAGACTATACGCCACATTACCCGTGTTCGTCACATTGATGCTTACAGGATAGGGCAATGCCAAGGCACGCTTGTCTGTGAAAGTGATTTCAATATCGCCCCATACAGGATCTTCAAAGGCTATAGCATCCTCCAAGGTCAACACATCACTATCCTCACCATCATCAAAGTAGAGGTTCAGCGTATATGCACCACGTTCATAGTCTCCATTCTCAAGAATGAAGAGCAACTGTGCTTTCGTGCGTTCAATAACGGTAATACTATCGGGAGTCAACACTGTTGAACCTCTCTGCAGCTCTACCTTCTGCAAGTGCTGGTAGCCATTACCGAACAGTTCCATACACAGCACACTGGGCGTCACACCCACATTCTCCGGCGAATACTCCAGCACCACATATTTCCCTACGTGGAAGAAGTCCAGTGTAATATCCGTTCCTGCAGTTGTTGTCACATCGTGCAAAGCCACATAATAGGTTCCGTCCTCTGCTATTACACTACCGTCATAGTTTACAGCCTCACTACCCGAAGCAGCATAGATCTCAGTACCATCAGCAGCAAACACATTGATAGAGCAGGCCTTGTTTGTCTTAAATGCAACACTGTCACCAACTTGCGCCACGAACTTATACCAACGGATTTCATTCTCTCCAGGTTTGGGCAGCGTCTGAGTCTGCGCCAAAGGAGAAACCTCTATCACCTTCTCTTTTACTTCAGGGTCTACATACTCCCTCGTAGCATCTACGAAGAGTCCCGTAGCATCATAAAAACGGATGTGGAACTCATTCTTCGCATATACCATCGGTCCGTGTTCTTTATCCACTTCAAAATGGAAAAGTGATGAGCGGATGGGAACAGACTCTACAGGCAGCAATTCTATTAAGTGATAAGCTATTGAATGTTCTTTAAATTCCACAACACATTTATCCGCTCCATTATCATTAAGCCAGTACTCATATTTTGTAAGACCATTACCTCCTACAGGAATCTTCGTAAATAGAGCCGAACACATCTTTGTAGCCACTCCATTGTCACCAACGAGCATATAACTTATTTGATGAAGGCCGTTATCAAGTGCCGACACATCAAGGTCGAAGTGGAAAAAGCTGCCATCATACGTACCCGCTTCTACATAAGAATCTGAGTTATCAATAAGGTAATAGCACTTCATCGAAGCCAACTCCTCACTAGTTGCAGTACGTATGAACATTCCATGCTGTAAGGCAGTAATCTCTCCACTGGGCAATTCTACCTGTACTTGTATGCTGTGTACACCTTGCGCCAATCCAGACACATCAAATGACCAGTTGATTATTCCTCCCACTGCAGGAACCTCTTCCGTATGATAAGGTTTCCCATCTATAACACATCTACATATTACTGAACCACCGTCCTGCATTTGCGGTATCTTCATAAACAATTTTGTCTGTGGGGCAGACTGAACATCGTTCGCACTTGACACCATATAATGGATTGCATGAAGCCCATTACTCAGTGATGATACATCTATGTCGAACGTTCCATTTCCATACAGTTCTGCGGCAAAGTCCTCATTGTTATCAAACCAATAGACACCTTCATAATCTGTCTGTCCACGTGCTATGCCGCACATACACAACAAACAGACACACCATACTAACCTTTGCATAGTATTTTGCGTTATATATTATAATTAAGTTATGAAATTACTCAACACCCTTAACCTCAATATCCACACTCAGTTTACCGTCTACAGTAGACTTTGTGGCAACATTAAACTTAGTGATTTGTGGAGCAGACGTTTTTGAATCAAAAGGAAAGTTTCCACCATGCATACCTATCTCAGTGCCATCAAGCCCAAGATATTTATTTTTGGCTTCATCGGTAAGTTCATAAGTTTCTGATCCCGTCCACATATCGCCTATTGCAGTCTTAAAAACTTCTTGAAAGCTTGCAGCAGGATATGCAAATCCACCTGCAGTTTTCTCCCATACATTATAGTCATAATTTACAGCGACACATCGCTGTACTGTAACATTATTACTGAAATATTCTTTTGATGTGGTAGATTGCCAAGATTTAACAATGATACTATTTTTTAGAACCGCAGCTGTCAAGTCGCCTGGCCCTTCACCATTTGCAGGAAGTCGAAATTGTAT
>JAZSGL010000004.1:0-10523 GCA_045532735.1 Paludibacteraceae bacterium
CCATGAATCACATCGCGCGCTACTAGCAAAGGAATACCCAAGCGGGTTTCCTCTACCGCCATGCGTTGCAGACGATTCACCTCTTGTGGATCAACGATATTGAAAATAGAACCCACCAAGCCCTCACGAATTTGTGCTTCCTTCTCCTCGGCACTCCATGAAGGGTCGAGTTGGTTCATCTGACCTATCTTCTCCGCGAGCGTCATCTGCGCGAGCAGTTCGTCAATGCGTTGCTCTACAGGATCCTTAGGTTGGCAGGAAACGAGGGCGAAAAGGGCTATTAAAGGAATAAGGCGTTTCATATTCTTACTTATTTTTTAAGACAATTAAGGTCAATTATGTTGTCAATTATTGTCAATTTTTAACAAAAATACGCTGCGCTACGCTTACTACAAAAATATTAAAAAATCTGGTTGTATATTTATTTTAACTCATAAGAATGCAGCACGCTGCATTGGTGAGTTGAAAAACTAAATCAAATCTATAAATAATTCATTAGTCATTTAATTTTACCATGATAGTTTGGACGGAGGAAGCTGGGAGCTTCACCTTAGCATAGTGGTTGCCGAGTTGGATTGGCAGCGTGGTTGCTGGACCCATATTGAGGATATTGATCGCATATGAGCCATCGGCTTTCTCTACTGCGCAGAGGAAGATATCTTGCGTCTCGCAGTCGGAGCCCGTCTTCATGGTAGCAGGGTACTCCACTTGCAATGCTACATCGCCTGGACGCATCGAGCGAGAGAATTGCTTGAGTACATAATAATAAGGTGTATAGTAGATGATATCGTTGGCATAGTCTATCATCACTTGCGCACCTGCGAAGTTATTCACATGGTTTGGTCCGCCAATGGAGTCGAGCACGATATTCCAATCGCAATAGCCCGTGAGCCAGTGGTTGGTACCATCGATGATATACTGCGCATAGCGGAAGACAGGCGAGTACTTAGGGTGTGTGCCACCTGCCCAGCGGGTGGAGTATGCCCAGTCGGTGGCTATCTTATCCCACCAGAAGGCATCGTTATTGAACCAGCCCGACTCTTGGAAGCCGACAGGTTCGGTCACACCATCCCATGGTGGGCAACCGAGGTTGTCGATACAGCCCTCAGAGTGGAAGATGGTCTTATTAGGATATTTGGCATGTACCTCCTCCAGTGTCTCAGGGAAGCAACCGATGGTGCTGCCATACCAGTGCACTGCCATACCAGTGGTGTATAGGTTAGCTAATGAGTCTTGGTATATTGCATCGGCGTAAGGCATCATCTCGAAGATGTTTTGGTCGAAACCATAGATAGCCACATCGCTGTGACCACGGCTGATGAGTGTAGGAGCGAGGTAGTTTTTGATAAACTCGGTCTCGACTTGTGGCGAGAAATCCATGCTCTCCCAACCGCCATCGTTGCCCATAGGCTCGTTGACTGGAGTCACCGACCAAATGTTGACACCATCTTGCTTCCATGCCTCGATGTAAGCCGCGATATAGTTGGCATATGCTTGGTAGTACTTAGGCAGGAGCGCACCGCCACGGGCTACGCCGTTCTCGCGCTCGTAGTACTTCTTGTTGTCCTTCATCCATGCAGGCGCTGTCCATGTGTTCGCCATGATACGGTATGTCTTGTCCGCTTGGGATTGCTTGATATTCCAGACATCACGCATGAGGTGGTAGAGGTCGTATTGCTCGTTCTTCACCTGTGGGTACTTGCTAGCAGGGAAGCCCTCTTTGTCGCGGTTGAGCGAGAAATGCTTCATCTCGGTATCGCCGTCCACCTCGGTAAGGGCATACTTGCCTTCCACAGAGAAATCCGATGAACCTATCTGGGTGCGAACTACGGAGAAGTTGGCCCCCTCCTCAGAGAAGAGTTCGTGGAGTACGCTCTGGCGTTGCTCTTCGGTCAAGCAGGCGAGCACGAAAGCAGAAGACTCGGTGAGTGAACCACCGTAGCCGTCGATGGTCTGCTTCTTCTCGTCCACATGGATAGTGATGGCATTGTCGGCTGTGCCCTCGTGGAAAACGATAGCCTGTTGCTCGGTACATTTATCACCCGCAGCAGAGGTGAGCCACACATGGGTGGAAGGGACTTTTGCGGTGCATGATGCTAGCAAAAAGAGCGATGATGCGAATAATAACTTTCTCATATTTAATATTGCTTTTAAGACAATTAGGGTCAATTATGTTGTCAATTATTGTCAATTCATGTTTGTATTTTTATAGTTCTATTATTAGTTGTTTGATTTCGCCGTCGCGGGCGAAGATGTGTTTGCTTTGTTCTGGGGTCAAGGTAACACTGCCTGTGCCATGGGCGGTCTTGCGGTAGATGATCTCTGTGCCGCAGTAAGAGAAACGCAACTCGCCATCGCGGAAGTCCGCATCGGTGAGCATGGTAGGGCAGAAGGTGATTTGACCATCTTGCACATGCACGCCCAACTCGAAGAAGCGGGAGATGATATCCTCCTTCACCTGTCCTGTCATGCCTGGTTGTTGTACGCCAGCCATAGAAGGCGTATGCGAATAGGCATCAAATGGGAATGAGCCATACTCGGCAGGGGTCTTGTGGGAGCCGATGCCTTCGCGAATTTCGCAATAATGCGAAATGAGGCGATGAGGCGATGAGGCGATAAGGCGAGAGGATTGGATACATTCACCTACGGCGAGGAGGAGTTTGCTGACCATATGCCAATATATACAACCTAGACCTTCATACTTGTAGAAAGTGCCTGAGCGACCTGTGAAGGCATGATGGTTAAAGATCTGCTCATAGAGGGAGAGCAGTTGCTCTGTCTCCTCAGGAGTAATCTGTTCACTGCTATTCTGGATAGCTCGCAAGAGGAAATCGGCATTGTTGAAGTCTGCTGAGAAGTGTATATTGCCTTCGCAATCTCGGGTAAGAATATCGGTTGCTTGATTGGCCAAAAGGCGTTGTACGATAGGCAAGGAAAGTGACTCCTTGGGCAGATTGTTCATATCTAAGAAGGACGCGCGCTTGCGTGCGGGATAGAGCATATAGCTGCGTTGGTCTTCGCGGTAAAGTGCGGACTGGCGCATGGCGTCTAGCAAGTCGGCTGCTTGTTCTGTATTCAAACGGCGAGAAGAGAGGACTGCCACTTGTCCCTCGAGCATCTCGTAGAGATGGCTGATGGCGATGGTGCCACGGTCGAACTTCACGAGATTATAGGCATGGTACAAACCATCTTCGCGCTGGTTGACATCAATAGACTGATCGATGAAATCGAGGGTCATATTCAGGAACTGGCAGATGAGCGATGCATCCATCTCCACTTTCTTGCCCGAGTGACCTGCATAGACAGCATTGCGGTATGCCTCGCCTGCACGACCCATCTGGTCGGTGAAGCTGCGGCGGGTATAGTCGGTGAATGAGATAGCCGCATCGGCATCTTCTGGAAGGTGATTAACCATCGCTTGAAGAATATCACGCAACAGGCATACCACCTCTTCTGAGAGGGCGTAGGTGTCAGATATAGGCGATGAGGCGATGAGGCTATTAGGCGATGAGGCTTGGGTTGTTCCGCCATAGAGCTCGATGAGGAAAGCCACAAAACGGCGCATGTAGTAGAGCGTCACCATAGATGCTCCGTTGCCCACTAGTGCGTTATTTGCATCATTCCATTCTGGACGGAGCGTATTCATCCATATACCTGCCTCTGGAATAAAGTTGCTGAGTTTGGTGAGCAGAGTGATGAGCAGTTTCTCGGTGAAGGTCACCAAGAGAGGCTGACCATCCTTCGCCATCAGCAAACGAGCATCCTGTCCGTATATAGGTATCTGCTCAAAAATACTATCGTGGGCGGCTTGATCAAACAGAATCGTATTCTTTGGATCATGTACAATATCGCTATAGGACTTGAAGCGATATGGCACTGCGGCAAAAGCAAACTCACGCATGCCCAACATCTGGCGCAATGCCATAGGGTTGTGGGCATTACTCAGCTCCAACAGACGGCATAGATAGATAATCTGATGATCGCCCCAATAGCCAATATTTGACCAAGGATTTTCGGGTTCAATCACCTCCCAATCAATGCCCTCGGATGTCACTTTGTATGGGTTGTAGCCATCAGCAGTAGTTGCATTGAGGAACTTAGCGATGATGCTATTGGTATAATCAGGATAGGAGAGCGAGAGTGCTTCCCAATTCTGGAATATATCACGCCAGTTGCCTTGGTAGGAGATGATATAGTTACCATCCTTGTCCTTTACACGAATATCAAATAGGTTCCACGGACGACTTGGGTCGCCATGACGACGCGAGAAAGTCAGTGGCAGATACTCCATGAATAGACGATGCAACTGGTGATCTTGGCGATCTTGCACCAGTTCGTCCAGCTGAGCGTACGACAGCGTCTCTGGTAGCGAAGTCAAGAAGGTATGATGTTTCTCCGCCAAAGCGTGGTTGAATAGCGCCACATGTGCCGCAAAAGCAGAGCCAGATATTTGATAGTTGTCACAATAGAATCCACCACGCATCGTGTTGAACAATGTATTAGCAAAATGACGAGCATCGTTGGCCTCGTCGGCAGTGTGCTGAATACCATCATTCTGCTCTACAATCTGGCGAAGATTGTCCGTAGTGCGTTGCAATGCTTGCTGGAGAAGGTTGACAGCATCTGCTTGCTGTGCAAAGGCCATGCTGCGACGCACAGCCACTGCGTCCTGCATCACATCAGCCACAAAGTACCATTGGAGGCTATTAGGCGAGGAGGTGATGAGGCTTGCAGGCGAGAGGCTAGCAGTAAAATGAGCAAAGATGGCTCCGCGGACACCTTTGGACTCGGCTTCAGCGTGGATAGCACCACCTCGACGGAAAGTGTCGAGTTGGGCACTTGAACAGAGGTATTGGGTATCGGGAATCGGGTGTCGGGAATCGGATAAGGTATAAACAGAATTACAGCGAAGTGATTCGCTAGGTTCAGCTCTATCCACCAGAATAGCTTCCATGCGGAAAAGAACCATACCATTGCCTACATGCTCAGTACGCTTGTAGCCATCTACTAACGTAGAGAAGGTGTTTTGCGTGATACGCTCTACACCCGATGGCATCACATTTTGCAATCCGTCAAGGATTTCTACCGATTGTGCGTAGTCAGCCTTGTTCTCCAAGCGTGCAGTGCGTACCCAACCCAAATTGGTGGCAGGTGCCCACTCATAGGAGAATACTAGACCAAGGTCTATGTTCTCCTCGCTAAACAGCAGTTTGTTGCCTACAACCGATTTTGCAATAGTACGCTGAATATGGTATTTACCAGATTGTCGAGACGAAAATGGCTCCCACAAAACAACACCGCCATCCGTGTTTACACGAATAAGGGTCTTAGGACCTGTGTGCTCGTTGCCTTCTGTGATTTTGTCATCTGTATAATAAGGGAAGAGCACCTGCTCGGGGTTGCGACGACCGCATGTGAGTCCGCCTGTGGATGAGATGTACATCCAAAGGTCTGTATCGCTTGCCAGCGATATGAAGAAGGGCTGCATGTGATCGTAGTTCTCAATGCAGTAGTAGCGTTCGCCGTCGATGGTTATGTAGCGTCCTGTTGGAGTCATATTATTTTTTGTTTTGAGTCGGGAATCGGGATTCGGGATGCTAATTTCGGGAGTCGCGAATCGCGAGACCAATCGTATTAATCGTTGCGTTGTTCGAGTTCGGCTTTCATCTGTTGCATGGTCTTGGTATCTAGGTTGTAGAATGCCAGCACAATAGCGCAAGAGGCATATAGTACACCAGGTAGGATACCGAAGAGCAGATGGATACAAGTCATAATGCTAGCATCACTTTGTATCTGTGTGGTGGTCATAGCAGCGTCATAGTGAACCGCTGTCATAATTGCGCCGAATAATGCGGCGCCAATAGACCATCCTATCTTCTGTGCAAACACCGCAGCAGAGAGGCATAAGCCCGTAGTACGGCGTTGATACTTCCATTCTCCGTAGTCCGCTGAATCCGCAAGCATAGTCCAGAGCAACGAAATGGCAGGAGCATATGCTATTTTACCCAAGCAGTTGAACACATTGATAAGTACGAAGTTTTGTCCTGCAAAATACAATAGGCAGAAGAATAAGCCTGACAGCAAGGAACAAACAATATAGAGTTGCTTTGCGCCAAACTTCTTCACCAGAGGTTTGGTAGTAGGAATAGCGATGATAAGAGCCAATGTACCTAGTATGTTGAATATTTGGCTCTTAGACTCAGCATCCAGGAAGTATTTGAAATAATAGGTGGCAGATATGTTTTGAATAGCAAACATAATGAATGATACCACACCTACAATGGTCAGCACTACCCAAGGGCGGTTCTTAAATAGGAACTTAAAGTCGTGTTTGAGATCGGTCTCCTGACGCTTAGGTGGAGCAATACGCTCTTTGGTGGTAGCGAAGGTGATGAGGAACAAAATCACACCTATTGCACCGAAGATAGCCACCAAGTATCTAAATCCTACGATATAAGAAGAGCGAACCAATTCAGAATTAATAGTATCTGCTTCCATAAATGCTTTGCGGGTTGTATCATCGGACATAATAGAATAGTCCAATCCAGTGGCCAATGAACCCAAGTAGTACACGATATAGAGTGCACAACCTGATACGAGCAGCTGACCGATGTTAGCCGCTACAAAGCGATAAGAGTTCAATCCTGCGCGCTCGATAGAATCATTGGTCATCACTGCGCCAAGAGATGAATAAGGAATATTCACGACGGCATATACGATGCGCAAACCTATAAACATAGGTAGGATATATGCAACGAGGGCATTACCTTGCAAATCGGGTCCTAAGAATGCTAGGAATACAAATAATGCAAATGGTATGCATCCATAGAGCAAGAACGGACGGAACTTACCCCAGCGTGTGTTGGTGCGGTCAGCCCAGATACCTACGATAGGATCCATGACGGCATCCATGATGGTGCCGAGGATAGCTATGGCTGTGGACCATGCAGGACTGATTCCTAATACATCAGTATAATAGAAAATTAACCAGAAATTGACCATATCCCACACAAAGTGTGAGGCGGTATCACCAAGGCTGTAGCCGAGTTTTTCTTTGATCGTTAGTTTCATCGTTTGTTATTTTTTTCGGGAGTCGGGAATCGCGAGTCGGGACTCTATTGGTTAAACTGGTAAATTCGGATATAGTCGATATACATCTTGACGGGTGTGCCATCAGCGGGTAGGGCAGTCACCTTTTGGAAGTTCTCATCCTCTGCGCTGTATACTTCTGGGTACTTCTCTGGCATAGGAAGGCCTGGGAAGAATCCACCTACTGCTAAGTTGAGCACAATATAGAAGGGGTGGTTGAAGTAGTGTCCTGGTTGGTTAACCTCCTTATTGCGCAAGGATAAGGCGAAATAAGGTTTTACATCAGGATATTGGTCTTGGTCGAGGTACATGGCTAGGCTATCTTCGGTCCAAATGACGGTGAAGAGGTGAAAGTTGCCTTGTACGGCATAAGGCGCATTGCATATACCGGCCGTATTAGGATAGAATCCATTGTTAAAACTCTCTCCCCAATGGGCAGCTCCGTTGAAATAGCGATCGGATACACCCTTGTCGATACCATCTTTGTGACCCATCTCTACGATATCAATCTCACCACATTTAGGCCATACTACTCGTCCTTGTGCGGCGAGCTGCTCCTTTTGCTTGTCTATAGAATCATCATTTCCGAGGTTGGTAGCAAGGTTGTTGCCTAACATCCAAAAGGCAGGCCATAGACCATCCGCAGTATAAGGGAAAGCAATGCGTGCTTCAATCTTACCGTAGTGGACTGTCACTTTGTCTTGGGTATTGACGCGTGCTGAAGTAGCAGGGCGATTGCGATAATCTTCACGCTTGGCATTGAGAACCAAACACGATTCTCCTGATTGTGGGTGCTTTTCTATAGATATATTGCGTGGGGTGTAGTACTGCATTTCGGCATTACCTCCACCGCGGGCATTATCGTCCACATTCCAATAAGTCGTGTCCAAGGTAGGAGCATTGAAGTCATCTTCCCAAACGAGGGTGTATGGCTCCCGCGCTCCACAAGAGGCGAGGAGAATCGAGAAGAGAATGATGTAGAGTTGTTTAGCGTGGTGTAGCATGGTGTAGAATGGTTTAGAGTGGTTGTCCTACGATAGTATATAATTGTCCGTCTTTTTGGATATATAATTGCCCGTTGATAATCACCTTTTGGGTAGGTTCTTCGAGGATGATATTATCCACTGCCGTACTGTTTTCTGGCTCAATATCGTCGCTAGGTGATGGAGATACAAAGGTTTCTTTGTCGGTGCCTTGCTGGTAGATGCGAATCCAGTCAATATAGACCGATCGTGGACCGTTGGCAAGGGCAGAAATCTGGTTGATATCCCAAATCTGAGGGAAATTGCCACCGATAGCTAGATTAGCGATGATGAAGTTGGGCTTGCCAAAGACGAGACTTCTGTTGTAATAAGGGTCATCGTTATGCTCTAGTTTCGCGCTGAAATAGGGTTTAACGCCTGGGTTTGCATCGCGGTCCATATACATGTCGATAGAAGTGGGTGTCCAGATCATGGTGACAATATGGAAGGTGTCCTCTACTGAATAAGGATAGGTGATATCTTGTGCGTCGCACCATACCGTATTCCAAGCCGAACCGATATGCATTGCACCATTGAAATAGCGGTCTTGGGTGCCATGTTTGATACCATTGGCATTGCCCAACTCGATGATATCAGTCTCTCCGCAGCGTGGCCAACCTACTTGGTCAAAGTCATTACCCATCTGCCAAAATGCAGGCCATAGTCCGTTGGCAGTATTGGGGAATTTGATGCGCGCTTCTATTTTTCCATAGGTATAATAGAGGTTGTTTTTGGTATTGACACGACCAGAGGTGCATTTCTTACCTTTGTAATCCTCTTTGGTAGCGGTGAGCACGAGGCAGCGCTTGCCTGTAGTAGGTTCTACATCAAGGGTCACACCTTTCTCGTAATAGTATTGCAATTCGCTGTTTCCGCCGCCATCACCATTGACTTCAATGTTCCAAACCTTGCGGTCCAGGGTGGCATCGGTGAAATCTTCGTTCCAAACGAGGGTGTAGTCGTCGTTTGAGGCGATTAGGCGATTAGGTGATAAGGTGAGGAGGATCGCGAAGATAATTATGAATTTCGAATTTTGAATTAAGAGTTTATTCATGGTTATTATTGTTTTAGTTGGTAGCAATTAAAGGTTCCTTTTAGTGCTTCAAGGCGAAGGGAGTGGTTACCGAGTGGTGGGATAACGGTGGTTGTGAGCGTAGTAACCGTTTGCATATCAGCAGTTTTAGGCATATCCACTATCGCTTGGGCTACGCCGTCAATGTAGATGCACACTTGGCTATTGACGATAGTGGCATATTGGATTTGCAGAGGTTGCTTGCTCTGTGCATTGATTTGATAATCAATCCATTGTCCTTGCATAAAGGATTGGATATAGAGTTGGTTGTTGTCTGTGACACGCAGGGAGATATTCTCTTCTTTCAGGGCGATGTATTGGTGTGCACCGATGCCTTGTTCGAGGGAGAGGTAGGCATTCTTATCGAAAGAGGAGAACTGGGTGAAGATTTGTCCGAGCGGAGTGAGTTCAACTGGCGAACCATGGGTGAGCAGTTGCATATAGGGTGCAGAGTCCACCTTGCCACTGGTGCGAGGCATGAACCACGCATAGCGTTCTACATGGGGATTTTGCTCCATGTGATTGAGCACAGCGCACATATAATCCATTTGCTTCTCCACATTGCTTGGCACGGGATCCCAGGCACAGAACTCGGTCATCCAGATGGGTTTGCCGTATTTCTCAAACTTCTTGATATAGTCTTTGATAGCAGAAGGCGAAGCCATATAGCAGTGGATAGCAATCGCATGGATATCGTCGAGCGACACATTGGGCAGTGCAAAGAACTCATCGAGCCATTTGATAGGGTCATGATAGCCCGCGAGGGTTCCATAATTCATGGCAGGAGAGATGAGTTTGAGATTTAACTCTTTCGCCAACGCTACCACTTGTGGCCAATGCTCAGCTGCTTGCGCAGGGGTCATATTGCATTGGTCGGTGAGGTTGGGTTCGTTGAAGCCCAACAAGTATTTGGTATTAGGATGCTCCTTTATGTACTCGCGAATCTTGTCTGCACTGTATGAATTGTTCCAACACATGGGGCAGAAATCCATCTCGTTGGTGTCGAACCAAAGGGCTGCGGTAGCGTTTTGAGCGTTGCCCCAGTTGTATGACCATGATATAGAAGGAGAGAGCAAGGGTAGGTCGTCAATCTTCTTGAAGTCGAACGACACACCGCGCTTGGCGCTCTTCTGCATGGTAGAGGCTTGGTCCATCGTAGGGACATTTGGATTACATGCCGTCAAGAAGAGAGCAAACACCCAAATGATATGTCGTTTAGTATGGTGTAGCATGGTTCAATTTGGTTCAAAATTGTTCAAAGTAGTTCAATATAGTTCAGAGTGGTTATTGGATTTCTTGGCGTTGGTAAACGCGTACCCAGTCCACATACATGATTCGTT